>JAITMT010000143.1 GCA_031277235.1 Tannerella sp. | reverse complement strand
GGAAGCGTGGTTTTCCTTAATCGAACGGGAATGAGGGATGAACGATTTTTGGATAAGTTGGATGCGAAGCATATAGGGGATTGAAAATCATAGGATCTTCAATCTGAGGTTTCCGGCTCGTTGCCACGGTAAAACGGACTGCAAATCCATTCAAATTTTCTGCATATCGCAAATAAAACAGGACAATACGCAACATGCGGTAGAAATTTTCAAAGAAAAACATTACCTTTGCAAAAAAATACCGGATTATGAAATATTTTAACGTAGCAGGTCCCTGCATAGAAGGCGATCATTACATGCTTGACGCAACCGAGCGCTTGCATGGCGAGTTGGTTGAACTGATTGACTCGAAACAGTACTTTGTCATCCACGCCGCTCGGCAGACGGGAAAAACCACGCTGCTGATCAATCTTGCCAATAAAATCAATAAAGAGGGCAAATACTATGCGGTTTACAACTCGCTGGAGAAGTTATACGGTGTAGTTGAGCCGGAAATAGGGATGCCGGCCGCCATCAATTCTTTTGCCATCGCACTGGAAAACTATCAGTTGCCGCATTTCGGGCAGTTCAAGGAGAATTTAGACATGTCCGATTATTTGAATGCGTTTGGTCTGTCTTTGTCAAGATATTGCAGGCGTTTAGACAAGCCTCTGGTGATTTTTTTCGACGAGGCTGACTGCCTGTCTGAAGATATGCTGATTTCATTCTTGCGGCAATTGAGAGACGGATTTGTAAACCGTTCCATCGCGCCTTTTCCCCAGTCCATTGCCCTGGTCGGAATGCGAAATCTCCGCGACTACAAGGCAAGAATCCGTGAAAACCGGGAAACGCTTGGTACGGCAAGCCCGTTTAATATTATCAGAGAATCATTGACACTGCGTAATTTCACGGAAGAAGAAGTGAAAAAACTTTATCAACAGCATACCGATGAAACGGGGCAGATTTTTGAAAAAAGCGCCGTGGAACTTGCTTTTGAACAGACACAGGGACAACCGTGGCTTGTGAATGCGATTGCGTGCGAAATCACGGAACGGCAACTTAAAAAGGATTTCTCCATACCCGTTACCGCCGAAATGGTTTCCGAAGCCATTCAGACCATCATTCTCCGCCGCGACGTGCATATTGACCAGTTGCTCGACAAACTGAAGGAAGAGCGGGTGCAAAAAGTGATCGAGCCGATGATGCTTGGCGAAGGCGGAAAACTGGACAGAATGTCGGACGATTTCAACTATGTGAAGGATCTGGGACTGATACGGCTGGATGCTGACAACAAGGCTGTTGTGCCCGGAAATCCGATTTATGGCGAGGTAATTATCCGTACATTGACCTACAACCAGCAAATGACGCTGCAAAGCGACGAGCGGTTTGAGCATTACGATATGCCCAAATATTACAAAAACGACCGCGTGGACATGAACCTGCTGCTACAGGATTTTCAACAGTTCTGGCGTGAAAATTCCGACATCTGGCAGGAGCGTTATCAGTATAGGGAGGCGGCGCCTCACCTGATTTTACAGGCGTTTTTGCAGCGCATTTTCAACGGCGGCGGCGATGTACAGCGCGAAATGGCAACGGGAAGAGACCGCCTGGACTTGTGCATCACCTATAAAGGCAAAAAATATCCGATAGAAATCAAAATCAATCGCGGCGCACAATCTGTAGAAAAAGGCGTCGAGCAAACGCTGCGATACATGAATACGCTCGGCTGTACGGAGGGTTGGCTGGTCGTTTTCGACCGTAGCCGGGAAAAATCCTGGGACGAAAAAATCCATCAAAAAACAGAAAAACCGGACGGAAAAACGGTTCATGTTTTCGGTTGCTGAAAAAATAGATGTTGTTCCCGGTGGCACATTATGAAAAACCTGATAATCATTCCATTAATAGCCTTTTTTCCCTTTATTGCGAAGGCGGAGGAAAGTTTTTATTTCCGGCATTTCAGCGTGGAAAACGGCTTGCCGCAAAATACGGTGAACTGTATTTTTCAAGACCAAAGCGGACTGATGTGGTTTGGCACGAAAGACGGATTGAGCCGCTACGACGGATATGCTTTCCTCAATTTTCGCCGCGACAAGGATAACCCAAACAGTATCGGGAACAACTTTATCCGCAGCATTTTTCAGAAAGACAGCGCCACGCTTTTGGTCGGAACGGACAACGGGGTTTACGTCTATCATATTGCTACCGAGACGTTTTCGCGTCTTGCCCTGCAAACGCCTGACGGCGTATCCATTGAAAAGGAAGTAAACGATATAAAAGTGGACAAGGACGGAAATATCTGGTTGGCAGTTGATTGGCAAGGCGTATTTCGTTACAGTCCTGAAAATGAAAAACTTACCTTTTACAACCTGAACATTGTCAATGCGTGGTGCATCTGTATTGACCACGAAAATTCCGTTTGGATAGGCACGCACGGCGGCGGACTGAACCGTTACGACCGGCAGCGCGACCGATTTGAAGTCATATTTACCGAACGGGAGGCGGGCAACGACATTTACCGGCTTTTTCAGGACAATTACAACGATTTGATTATCGGCACCAGCGTGGGAATCAAGAAGTTGAGTATCAGTTCCCAACAGATAACGCCGCTGTTTGAACAGGCTGACAACAGCCGTATTTTTGTCCGGGATATTATCCGGAAATCCGATCACGAGTTGTATATCGGCTCGGAATCAGGCGTTTACATTTGCAATACGCAGAATGGAACGATACGCAATATCGTCAATGAAGATTTTGACCCCTATTCGCTGTCCGACAACGCGATTTACAGCATGTACAAAGACCGCGAGGGTGGTCTGTGGATTGGCACTTATTTCGGCGGCGTGAACTACTATCCGCCGCAACACACGCCTTTTGAACGTTTTTATCCGCAAAATAAATCCAATTCACTGACAGGCAAACGGATACGGGAGTTTCAGGAAGATCGCTCCGGCAATTTATGGATTGGAACGGAAGATGCGGGATTGAACTGTTACAATCCGCAAACAAATATGTTTCAGCATTTTACAGCCGACGGAACTGCCGGAAGCCTCACTTACCACAACATTCACGGTTTGCTGGCGAATGGGAATGAATTGTGGGTGGGGACTTTTACGCACGGCTTAAATATGCTGGACGTCAAAACGCGCAAAATCATTCGCAAATATCAGAAAACGGACGATCTGCACTCGCTTTGCGACAACAGCATCATGGCGATTTACAAAGACAGTTCGGGTAAAATATGGCTTGGAACAATTTATGGATTAGATGTTTACAATCCCCGGCAGGACAATTTCACGAAAATAAATTACATCGGCGACACGTTTATTTACGACATTTTCCAGTCCTACGACGGGATGATGTGGTTTGCCTCGTTCAATGCGGGCGTTTTTCGCTACAACCCGCTGACAGACGAATGGAAAGATTTCAAAAACGACCCGGAAGACCCCAACAGCCTGCCTCACAACAAGATAATCTCCATTTTTGAAGACAGCCATAAAACGGTCTGGTTTTCGACCGAAGGCGGCGGAATCTGCAAGTATAACCGTGAAAATGAGAATTTTACGTCTTATTCCACAAAGGACGGATTACCTAACAACGTGGTTTATAAGATTTTGGAAGACAACAAAGGTAAACTGTGGCTTACCACGAACAACGGTTTGTCCTGCTTCAATCCCTCCGACGGAACGGTCAAAACCTACACGACGGCAGATGGTTTGCTCGGCAATCAGTTCAATTACAAATCGGGCTACAAATCACCCGACGGCAAACTTTATTTCGGCGGTCTCAACGGATTTATCGCTTTTAATCCGCTCACATTCACCGAAAACGACAATATTCCACCGGTCGTCATCACGGATTTTCGCCTGTTCAACAAAACATCTGCAGACACGCTCCTCAAAAAAGACGTCAACACGCGCGGAGAAATCCATTTGAAGTACTATCAATCCTCTTTCAACATTGATTTTGCGGCTCTGAGTTACATGGCGCCGGAAAAAAACCGCTATGCCTACATCCTCGAAGGCGCTGAAAAAGAGTGGACTACATTGACCGGCGAACATACCGTCGGTTTTTCCAACATTCCGCCCGGAACGTATGTGTTCAGGCTGAAAGGCTCGAACAACGACGGCAAATGGAACGAAACGCCGACCGGATTAATCATCCACATTCACCCGCCTTTCTACAAATCGCAAATTGCGTATAGTATCTATCTGATAATATTGCTATTATTCCTTTTTTTACTGACTCTTTATTCCAAAAAACAATTGGATAAAAGAAACGAGCGACGGCTGAAACGGTTTGAAGATGAGAAGGATAAGGAAATTTACAATGCCAAAATCGCGTTTTTCAACAATATAGCGCACGAAATTCGCACGCCGCTCAGCCTGATTAAAGGTCCGGTGGAATATATTTTGAACAACGATACACCGAAAGAGGAAATGAAAGAAAATCTGCAAGTTATCGGTAAAAATACGAACCGTTTGCTTGATTTGTCCAACCAGTTGCTCGATTTCCGGAAAGTGGAGGACAAGGGCTTTCGGCTAAATTATGTTCGCTCTGATATTAAGCAGATTATCAACGATGTATATGATCGTTTCCAACTTTCCGCCAGGCAAAATAACCGGAATTTTGAACTGCAACTTCCCCCCGAAAATCTTTTTGCCGACATAGACCGCGAGGCTTTTACAAAAATCATCAGCAACCTGTTTACCAACGCCATAAAATATTCCGATTCCCGCATTGTTCTGACTTTGGAAAATACGGATAATGATCTGTTAATCTTGAAAATAGCGAGTGATGGACTGCCTGTTCCCGAAGATATGAAGGAAAAGATTTTCGAGCCGTTTTTCCGGATTGGCGACGAAAATCACAACAATTTCAAGTCGGGCATCGGATTGGGATTGCCTCTGGCAAGGTCGCTGGCGGAACTGCATAACGGCAAACTTTTTCTGGATACTTCGTCGGACAATACAAATATTTTTGTACTGCAACTTCCTGTTACACAGTCCGCTGCATTTTTCATTTTGCAGGAAGAAGAGGAGCAGCAGGAAACGGCGTCCGTGCCGGAAGAAAAGGAACTGTTCACGGGCAAACCTGCCGTTTTGGTTGTCGAAGACGACAAAGAAATGCGGACATTTCTTTACAATCAACTGAAAAAATCGTACAATGTGATGAAAGCGGCGAATGGAAAACTGGCGCTTGACCGTCTGCAAAAGGAAAATATTGACATCGTCGTAACCGATATTCTGATGCCCGAAATGGACGGTTTGCAACTCTGCGCGGAAATAAAATCCAATGTTGATACCAGCCATATTCCCGTCATCATGCTGACGGCAAAGGCTGATATTCAGTCGCGTATCGAAGGTTTGGACGTGGGCGCCGACGCTTATGTTACGAAACCGTTTTCCATCGAACACCTGTTCGCGCAAATTTCCAACATTTTCACCAACCGCAACAAAGTCAAACAGGCGTTCATCAATTCGCCCGTGCTGAGTGCGGGAAGCATCGCTCTGACGCATGCCGACGAGGTTTTTCTCGGGAAAGTAACGCAGGTCATCAACCAATATTTACAGGACGAATCGTTCAATGTCAATCAGTTGGCGGAAGAACTGAATATGAGTCGTTCCAGCCTGCACCGCAAAATCAAGGGCATCTCCGAACTGACGCCCAACGATTTCATACAGTTGGTTCGCCTCAAAAAAGCCGCCGAACTCCTGAAAGAAGGCAATTACCGCATCAACGAAGTTTGCTATCTCGTAGGATTCAGTTCGTCGTCCTATTTCTCAAAAAGTTTCAAAAAACAGTTTGGCGTCTCTCCTAAAGAATCTAAAAGGGGGGGATGAGAAGATAATTGACAGAGTATTATCGAATATATTGTCCTTCGTAATGATTATTTGTAATATAACAAACGAAAAAACAATTCTCTTTTTGTTTGAAAAAGATGTACCACGTCGTTCTTTTATTTGGCTGATATGCAATATAGTACAAATTTTTACCGTATTTGGAAAAATAATCAGGGGCTGGTTTTCGGGGCAAAATAAAAATGCAATTATCTATAAATGACCTCATTTGGGTAACATATTCCAAAGCAGATTCCAAATAACTGAAATAATTCGCTTCAAGCAATACAACGAAGAGATTGTTGAAAAAAACCGTTGTTTTCCGGTTGTATTTTACTTCAGTCCTATTTTTACTTTCTGTTTGCATCCCACCATTCTATGATATGCTTGTGAATTTCCTTTTCCCACTCTTCACCGGAAATTGAATTTTTCCACATACGATTAAAATCCTCTTTATCAGGATTTTCATTATTGCTTATTGATTCGACTTCCGGCTCAACTTTGTTATTTAATACGTCCATAAATAAAAATTTAACTTGACAAAGGTAAAAATATTTTTTAATATAAACAAACAATCAAATCCCAAGCAATTCGTCCAGTTTTCGTATCATCCGGTCAATATCGGTTTGCGAAATTACCAGAGGAGGTATAAATCGTAAAGCATTTGGTTTACAGCCTATTATAAATCCATTGTCGAACAGTCGCTTCCCGATTTCTTCCCCTTCGACGCCATTTTCAAATTCAATGGCGAGCATCAACCCTCTTGCTCTGACCTCTTTAACTTTTGAAAGATGTTTTATTTGAATCCGTTCCAATTTTTCCTTGAAGTAATCGCCTGTTTCATTGCATCTTTCAAGCAGGCATTCATCTTCGACTATTTTGATTGTCTCCATCGCGACCGCACAACCCAAAGGATCATTTTGATGGGATTGCGCATATCGAATCGACTCCGAATCAAGGGCTTTTGTTGTTCGCATATCCAGGGTAACGGCGCTTATCGGATACCCGTTTCCAAGTCCTTTTCCGGTAACGACCATGCTGGGAACGATATCATAATGCTGAAATCCGAACCATTTTCCGGTTCTCCCCATTCCTGTGGTTACCTCTTCCGCTATGACATGGCAGTTGTTTTGCAGGGCTGTTTCAACCAATTTTTTCACAAAGTCACCGTTCGGAAATTGAACGGGCTTGATGGAAGCTCCGCCAGTTTCCAACACGAGAGCCGATATTTCGGTAAAATTATGATTATCAATGGATTTGCTGTCATCAAACCTGACGCTGACAAGCGAATCATTCTCCTCCGATATCCTGCCGAAACCATAGGCGCTCAGATAGGTATCCTCAATTCTCAGTATTTTTTTCCGTTTTGTCAAGTGCCGGGCAATCGTTATGGCAAGATTCACCGCTTCCGAACCGGAACTGAGAAAAACGCTCGACCCTGTATTGAAGCCCGCCAACTGCAACAATTTTTGCGATAAATCCTCCGATTGACGGTTTCCAAAGCGATATCCGTGATGAATGGATTCCTTGATTTGAGATTCGATGGCACGAATCATCCTGTCATGGTTGTGCCCGACGTTTGCGCACCATACGCCCGACTCGAAATCAATATATGCTTTGCCGTCAGAGTCATATTGATAACATCCTTTTGACTTGACAATCATTTTGTTGCTTGAATTGTATAATCCGGTAATCGGGGTTTTCATTTTATATTTGTCCTTAAAATTTGCGCAAAAGTACAACATTATTTTTTCCTAATGAAAAAGCTTTTAACAGAAATTACAAAAAACTGTTTCCCTATTTCGTTTCAAATCCCGGATATGCCATCTGCCGCTTCAATAGTTATATAATATTATGCCCTGTTTTGCCAGTTCTATCAATCTGTGAAACAGGGTATTGGCATCCGCCACAAAAAAATCGCTGCCCCGTATCCGGTATGCCGAATAAATGTCTTTCGAGACATGTTTTTTCAGGAATGCCGGAACATCTTTTCTTTTCTGGATGTTTTGATGGGCGGCTAATGTTTCCACTTGAATAATTTCGCCGGTAGCCAATCTTACTTTTCCGAAAAAAGTTCTGTCGGTACGTGTTTGCAGGGGAAACGCCTCTCTCATAACGTCTTCCGTACAGTGAAAAAATGACAAAAAATTGACGTTGACGCCGATGCCGATAATTTTTGCGTTGTATTTCAGCATTTTATAGTAGGGGCTTGACTCGCCGCACGGATAAATGGACTGCTCATGACCGGAAACGATTTCTTTTGCGTTTGCTCCGACTGCCAGAATGGAATTGATCGGATGAATGCTTCGCTGCGCATCGGGCTGTCTTCTTGAGAGTTGCGGCAAAAGTCCCAGTACGGCAGGAGAATGTTTTACGTCAAAAATATTGTTTTCGTCCTGCAGATAATCTTCCGCCCGCTGGCTGAAATGCCATGCCGGAAAAATCAATGTACCCTCTTTTCCGACCGTTTCCCGCAATATTTTCAATATCCGGAAAGGCGAAAAATCAATGTTTAGAAAATCCGTCGAACTGTGGACGAACAGCGTATCTCCTTCTTTGATACCGAGTTTCTGCACGAGTAGCGTTTTGAAATATTCTTCCGACATGGGGCGATGCAGCCTCTGGCGAAAGATACGGTATTTGTACCTCACCGTTTTCGCCACGTCTTCCGGAAGCATGTTGCTGATGATTTTTTTGATTCCCATAATTATTTATTTTGTTGATGTAGTTGAGCGAATGTTGTAAATTCCGCCTCGGGATACGATTTTTGTACGGACGCGATAAACTGCTCCATGAGTTCAAACGAATAGTCGCCCATGCTTTTGGGATGTGAAACGACGCTGAACATCAGTTGGTTCGCTTTCTTTTCATATTTTTCCACGTTGTATTTGACGATTCGCAACAGATAGTCAGCGGACAGCGTATGATTGTCAAACGAAAGCATTCTTGCCGAAAAAAGCGCTTTCAGTTTTGAAATTACGCCTATTTTACCGGTCGGATGAATCATTTTTCCCCTGTTTTCGACCGCTTTGGAAGCATATTTTTTTAATTTGAAACGGGTGGGCGTCTCGAAAAGTGTCTTGGGAATGGTTGCAATCGGTATTTCCAATATTCCCGATTTGCGGAGCAGCGCTGAATGATAGTTTTGGGGATTGATAATCCAGTTCGGCTCGTCCGGCAATTTTCTAAAATCAACTTCCGAAATGCCGGAGCGAAAATAGTAGCCTTTCGCCATCGAACTGTCATAGCGGATTCCGTTCTCGTACAATGAATTAAGTATGATGTCCGTATCGGGATGCAAATTGTAGCCGCCGGCGCGAAAGGCTATACATTTATAGTTTTCGGGTATTGTATTGTATTGTATTGTATTGTATTGTATTGTATTGCGCGACTGTTTCCCGGAGGCTGTCAACCGCCCGTTTTACAATTCCGGGTATGCCTCCGAATTTTGTGTCGTTCCTGAAATCCGAGAGGGAAAAATCATTCGACGGATGAAAGTTTTTTCCATCGTATTCGCTTGTCAGCCAGTGCGGATGAATATGCAACTGTACATCGTGTCCGCCGGAAATCGCGTATTGGAGTTG
>JAITMT010000025.1 GCA_031277235.1 Tannerella sp. | reverse complement strand
TCGGGACTGGCGCTGCTGTATGATGTTCCGGGTCGGGGATACCAATAGGTTTCAGGCGTAAACAGTACGTAATCAGCAGTTTGGAAACTGTATTTCTTATCTATCCGGAAGGCAAAATTTGAATAGGATTCCTGCAAAATTTCTTTCGGAATGTCCAAATAACAAAATCCGTCGTCTATTTGTCCTTCATATTGAATGGCGAATTCGATGCTGTCGCCCGGCTGCAATTCCCGATTGAAGTCTATGTTAATAATTTGATTGTCACGTTGGTATTTCAATTCGGCGCCGTTTTCGGTTACGGCGGTTACGCGGAGGGACGGATTGAGGCAGAAAATAAACTGCGAAGCGTTTTCCAAAGGCACGGCGTTCATTTTCACTTCCGCCTTGACGCCATCAATAGTTTGCTCAATATCAATGTGATAGCGGGAAACCGTCATCTTCGGAGCGTGCACGTATTGATTGTTCGTTTCCGTGTAAAGCGCCCGCCGGTTTTCCCGGCTCAGGATGGAATCAATATGCCTGTAACCCGCTGTTAATCCGGAAAGTATGAAAAGAAATCCCACGCCCAGCCAGCGATATTTTCCGTATTTCGTGTTGGGCAACCGCCGAAACAGGAAAATGGCAATACAGACAAATCCCAAACCGAGCAATAAATAGATAAAACGGTGATTGACAAGCGTTTCAAAATTGGTAAATCCGACGATGGACGATTTGACCAACGGCAAGTTATATACCATATAATCAAACAGATAGTAGAATTTATCTTCGATATAAAACAGCGTCAAACCGATATAACCGAGTAAAATAACAAAAGTAATAGCCTGATTTTTAAGGATTAACATCAAACTAATCGAAAGTCCGAAAATGTAAATCAGCGTCGGGATACAAATCAGCAGAAAATAAGTAACATACGCCAACACATCAACCTGCACGCCCGAAGCGAGATTGAAAAGAACGACGATAGCAATGATTATCAGGTCTAAACGAAGAAAAACAAGCATATTGCCCCAGATTTTGCCCGCCACATATTCGGCATTGCTTAACGGATGAACGTAAAAAACTTCCGAAGTATCAAGTTTTTTGTCGGTTTTCAGAAATTCGGACGACAGAAAGACGGCAATCACGGCTTGTCCCGTGTTGAGAAACAGCAAGTTAACGTATGGAATGTTCGACGAAATGGCTTTCATCATCCACATGCCCCCGCCGTCCGCAACGAGCATCGCAATATTGAAGATACTGATAAACAGCACCGCCAGGATGAGAAATATGCGGTAAAACCAGCTTCTCATCAACAGTTTGCTCTCGTATTTGGCAACCGACCGTATGTTGTTAAAATATCCCAAAAGTTAATTTTTTATTTGAAAATTAGAAAATTAGAAGATTCGAAAATTAGAAAATTAGAAGATTTGAAAATTATAAACCTCTCGCCTCCGCCTAACGCCTTTGCCTTCGCCTCTCGCCTAATCATTCGTCCACCGATTCAACTTCTTCTCCATATAATAAACGTAAGCGTGCTCAAGGTTCGGCGGGTAAGGCTCGGCGTCGTAGTCCGCAATTTCGTCGGCGATCACCTGCACCTCCCAGCCCGTACCTTCGGGTATCGTTGATATAACAGGATATTTCCTGTCAATTTCGGGCAAAACGTCGCCGCCGATGCGGATGCGCCACACTTTGCCTTCGGCTTCTTTCAACATGTCTTGCGGAGCGCCGTAAAACGCCACTTCGCCCTTGTTCATCAACGCCATGCAGTTGCAACTGCTCGAAATATCTCCCACGATATGCGTTGATAATATGATTGTTACATTCTGTTTGCTCACTTCGCCGAGCAGATTTCGGAAACGGATGCGTTCTTCGGGATCAAGTCCCGTGGTCGGCTCGTCCACGATAATCACTTTCGGATTGTGAATCAACGCCTGCGCAATGCCCAGCCGCCGTTTCATACCGCCCGACAGTTTACCCGCATACCGCTCGCGAACGTCGAACAGACCGACGCTTTCCAGCATTTTATCCACCGCTTCGCGCCGCTGTTTGCCGTTGTTCATCCCCGACAGCCGCGCCGCGTAATCCAGAAATTCGTAAGTTTTGTATTTGGCAAAAAAGCGGAAATCCTGTGGCAGGTAGCCGAGAATTTGGCGCACTTCCCTGCGCTGTTTCATCAAGTTGTAGCCGAACACGTCAATCTCGCCCGTCGTAGGCTCCATCAGGGCTACGAGTATGCGCATCAGCGTTGATTTACCCGCCCCGTTGGGTCCCAGCAAACCGAACATTCCGCTCGGAATCTCCATGTTGATATCTTTCAGCGCGTGATTTCCGTTCGGGTACCGTTTATTCAGATTTCGTATCGAGATGCTCATTTACCACCGGTTTTGATGTATTCTTTGTTCGTCAAACTTGTTTTTCGGAGCTGTTTCGGCAAGCGGGTAGCCCAGCGGAATAATCGCGAAAGGATGAATGTTGTCCGGCAATTCAAAGGCTTTTTTCACGACGTCCGTGCGGTCTTCGTAAGGAAAAACGGCTGTCCACGTGGCGCCCAGGCCCATGGATTCGGCGGCAATCAAAATGTTTTGCGAAGCCGCCGAACAGTCCAATTCCCAGCAGTTATCGTTTAACAGACTGTCTCCCAGCACAATAATCACCTTGTTCGCCCTGTCCATGTACGAAACATTTTTCAATTGCGAAGCCAGACTTTTCATGATCTCCTTGTCTGTCAGCACGATAAAATGCCACGGACGGCGGTCGCGGGACGACGGAGCCGCCATACCCGCCTTCAGCAAATCGTTCAAAACATCGTTCGTAATCTCTTTTTCCGTAAATTCCCGTATGCTTTTCCGTCCGAGAATTGTTTGTAAAGTCTGATTGACAACCGTTTCGGCAAGTAGCTTTTCCTCTTTGCAGGAAAACAGCGTCAATAGCAATATGCTGATTATTAATATATTATTTGTGCTTTTCATTTCCGTAAAATAATTTTTTCAGGCAAGCAACTTTTTTACCATGTCCGAAATGGCGCGTCCTTCGGCTTTGCCCGACAGGGCTTTGGTGGCGGCGCCCATCACTTTACCCATGTCCTTCATGCCCGAAGCGCCGGTTTCGGCGATGATTTTCTGCAATTCGGCTTCGAGTTCTTCGGGCGACAACTGTTGCGGCAGGTAAGTTTCCATGGCGCGCACCTGCTCCAACTCCGCGTCGGCAAGGTCGGAACGGTTTTGTCCGGCATAAATCTGCGCCGAATCTTTGCCCTGTTTCACTAATTTTTGAATGATTTTCAATGCGTCTTCGTCTGACAGCGTGTCGTTTGCGCCCGGAGCCGTTTTTGCCTCCAGAAAAAATTTCTTCACGTTGCGAAGCGCCTCGAGCCTCACTTTGTCCTTCGCCAACATCGCAGTCTTGATGTCGTTGCTAATTTGGTCAAATAAATTCATGATTCATCTGTTATTTATAAAATTTTTCGGGCAAAAATAGTGAAAATTTCAATAGCGGCGGTACAAATCCTTTCACTTTAACGAAAATATATTATTTTTGTGGAAAATTAACAATGAGCGTTTCGTATGAACGGACAAAAAGAAGAACGTGTGAACGGGAAAATAATTTCGTTCACACGCTCATACATTCACGCCTCCAATGTCCCCTACCGCGTTCCCGGCGCCGGATATTTCTTAGCCGCATCATCCAGCACCAGCACCCAGTCAATCATTTCGCCCCTGTCCGGCGGGGTGAAGGCGCGTTCTTTCCGGTCGTTGGCGAATGTGCCGATTTTCGTTGCCTTGCCATTGCGCGGATTGTACCACCAGGCAGTTATTTTATCGCCCTTGATGACGTCGGTGCGCACCGAAAACCCGCGTCCCACGGGAGCATAAACCATCGCATACGTACCTGCCTCGTCGCGGGTGGTGACAAAACGGTAACGCCCTTCGCCCGGCATTGCCGTAGGTACTTTGCCCGTAACGATGACGGTCGGGTCGGGGATTCGGGTCAGGAAAGGACGCGATTCCATCAGTAGCCGACCATAGTTTATAAATA
The DNA here is from genome assembly GCA_031277235.1 of Tannerella sp. Classification (GTDB taxonomy): domain Bacteria; phylum Bacteroidota; class Bacteroidia; order Bacteroidales; family Tannerellaceae; genus Tannerella. The sequence continues at coordinate 9,273 of JAITMT010000025.1, read as the reverse complement.
TATGACCGCTTCGCGGTTGGGGTTTGTTTCGTAGGGGCGCTACGGATTCTCTGCCGAGACGGGTGCGATTTTCATATCCGTAGGTGAGCGAAGCGTTACCTGCGGAAGCCATAAAGCGTTATAAAGCCATAAAGCGTTTCATGGTTATTGTCATTTATCAGGTTTCAAATACAAATAATAATTCTTTAAATCCAACATAATATCATACTTTTCCAATACTGCGTTACCTATTAGACCTGCAAAAGATACTTTAGCAAAATGTACGGGAACATCATATTGATTCAAATTACCGATGGTTACGGAATCGGAAGAAACGAAATATTGCATGAGATTCGAGGATAACGAATGAACGATACTTTCTGTTTTTATGTGATTTTGTTCCGCCCAATCATAAGGTACCATAAAAGTACCGTTGAAACCGGTATCAAGAATCACTTCTTTCACAATCACCTTTCCCTGAATATGGAATTTTACAGGTATTGTGAGGTAAACGCCATCCCTATACTGACGCCTATTAACCTTGATGCTATCCGGATTGGGGTCTGTCTTGTCCAATATTTTGACATGTCTGTTTTGATAAGAGATTGCAATAATTTTATTTTCAAAAAACGTCCACCCGACGACAGCGGTATTCTTTCCAAACATATTATAGAAAGCCGGAAAATCCACATGTTGGATACCCATTTCCTTTTTATATTTTTCAATTTGCACACTGCCACTGTCTGCATTCAATATATTTTTCAGACTGTCCGAAACTAAAATTTCCCTGTAAGCGCAACCTGTGTCAAAAAGAATATCCAGTTGAATACTGTCGTTTATTGTTCCCTCAAAAACTAAAAATCCACCTGGTGATACATTAACAGGAGTTCTATAGTCAAAACTTAAAATGGTATCGATAGCCTCATTGATGACATTTCCCGTAGCATTATTTTGTCTATTGTTGCATGAAAGGAATGCCAATATCATCAAACCCGTATAGATGAGATTTTTCATTTGTCCCATTTTTACTTGTACCGCGTTCCCGGCGCCGAATATTTCATAGCCGCATCATCCAGCACCAGCACCCAGTCAATCATTTCGCCCTTGTCCGGCGGGGTGAAGGCGCGTTCCTTGCGGTCGTTGGCGAACGTGCCGATTTTCGTTGCCTTGCCGTTGCGCGGATTGTACCACCAGGCAGTTATTTTATCGCCCTTGATGACGTCGGTGCGCACCGAAAAGTCGCGTCCCACGGGAACGTAAACCATCGCATACGTACCTGCCTCGTCGCGGGTAGCGACAAAACGGTAACGCCCTTCGCCCGGCATTGCCGTAGGTACTTTGCCCGTAACGATGATGGTCGGATCGGGGATTCGGGTCAGGAAAGGACGCGATTCCATCAGCAACCGACCATACATCATCTGTATCGCGCCCGGCTGATTGATGGCTTCCTGCCACGTCAGCAGCGGATTGTTGATGGGTTGCCGGTTTTTGGCGGGGTCGTACATTTGCCAGACGGAATGATGTCCGTAGGTGTGCCCGAAAGCGCCGCTGAACAGGTCCCAGTACAGCGGACGCCTGACGTCGGCAGAGATGGAATGTCCCAGTTTGGCGGCATTGAACGACGCCGGATGGTCTTCATACAGCGGCTCGCCGTCAATAACCGGTTTGACAGGTTGCAGCGCGTAATCGTCAGCCGTTTTGCTGTAAACGCCCGTGTAGTCGGTGTTGTGACCGTTTTGACGCATGTTGAAATCGAGCCAGTCGTCCGTGTGAAAATACTCCGACGAACCGCGTCCTCCCGTCGGATGGAACGTAATCAGATGCGCTCCGCCGTCACCCTTTTTCAACCCGCGCGCCATTGCCCGGATGATTTCCTTTTGAGCGTCGTTTTCCACATGACGGTCGCCGCCCAGAATCCAGATGATTTCCCTATCTTTGTAACGGGCGCCCAGAAACTCGCCGTATTTCCCGGCATTCTCCGCGTTGAAAAGCGGCTGATTGTCCTTTACGCCCGCCCCTTCGTGCCAGTAACGCCCCCACGTGGGCAGGAGACCGATATACATGCCCAGTTCATTGGCTTTATTCACAACATAATCCACATGATCCCAGTAGTCATTGTCCGCTCCGTCCTTCACAGCTGGACGCGCCGGGTCGTAATCTTCGAGCGGCAAAAATCCGTAGGCGTTCGCGGCAATATGCCCGTCAAATTCAGCCAGGGCAACCGCCTGTATCACGGTAAAACCCTTGCTTGCCCTGTCGGCAAGATACCTGTCCGCATCTTCGCGATCAAGGCGATGAAACAGTTCCCAGCCCGTGTCACCCAGGTAAAAAAACGGCGTTCCATCGGCGTGTTGCAAAAAACGTTTGTTGGCGGAGACCTGCAATTTCCCGTGCGAGAAATCGGCAGGCTTCCCTTTCCACTGGGCAACGACGCCCTGAAAGGGAAAAATCAACAGTAAGATGTTTAAAAAGAATGTTAATTTCATGATTGTAATATTTTATTGGGTTACATACTTTTTGCAATTCAATCCGGCGCAAAAATAATATATTTTTTTGAATTACAGAAATTATTTTTGATGGTTGGAATTGGATGCGACGCTTGCTTCAAAAAACAAGTCCTCCGTCGCAAGTGCGGAAAAAACCGCATTGGCTGACTGAGTACTTCTCCATGAACGGTTTCTATGAAAATCCGCTCATCTTTGAACCAAAGATTATTGACTGTTTTCATTGCATTTTTGTATCTTTCCCCTATAAATACTATTATAAAGAGCGCGGTTTCACAGTATCGCCTTATGAATGCGATTTTCCCCTGCGAGTTTGGTATCCCTCTTTTTTAGGCAACACATTAACCCAAGTTTGTGTTCTTAGGCCTGCTGTCAGGCAAGTAACACCGGTCACTTTGCAAACGGGGTCACTGTTCGATTGCCCGCACGGTTAGCCACCACAAAAATACCCGACCTTTACGCTAAAGTTATTGTTTTCAGACAATCAGTTTCCTTGCCCGTTCAATTTCCCGCTGTTCTCAAAGGCGCCCATATCGCCTCCCGTTTCGGCTACGGTTATCATTGCCGGGATGTGACTCACGCCCGGCAAGGTGGTCAGATTGCTGATTTCTTCGCTAAAATGTTCTTCGTAAAGTTTTGCATTTCATTCAAATAGAGTTGTATCCGATTCTCAGACAGATCAAACTGCCGTTTGCAGGCGATCAGTTTCAGGCGCTGATGCGCTTTCATATTGCCGGTCAGACATTCCTTCAACCTGCCCGATTTTCTGTTTTTGCGGTTGCCGTAAACTGACCGCACAAGCGCTTCGGAACCGGTTTCTCCGCGTATCAACACTTCGACAATCTACTTAAAACTCCCGGAGTCGATGTTCTTATGCAACTGCCCAAACGGATGCCGCACATGACCAAAATTCTGTCCATTTATGTCAAAACTTTGGTACGCTGATTGACTAATAACCTGTATTCGCGGGTGTAAGTCCGCAATTCCCGTATCATCGGACCGGGAACCGGACTGCCGCGCAACATATTCTTATGCAGCAGTTCGACTATCCACTGAGCGTCTTTTACATCGCTACCTTTTTTACATTTTCCGACTGCATATATTCACCAAGTGAGCGAATCGAAGTGCTCGTAGTCGAAAATTCTTTTACGACAGAATAACTTTCTCCATCGTATATCGCACAAAATACCGTATCTTTGTGCACGTCCAAACCTGATGTTTTCATATCTCTTTCTTTTAAAATTTGACCGTAAAGGTACGAAAAAACAGGTTTGGATACTTCTAAGAAACGCTCCACGGACGGTAACCGCCCCTTATTTTTATCCGTTTGTGTTATGTTAACTTTGAAATATTTTTTGTCTTGCATGAAAAAAGTGTTATTTTTGCACAAAATTACGGATTCGGAACCGCTATAAATAATGTTCAGAATGGCAGAAATAATAGAATCTATACAACATTACCAATTCCTTTTAAAGTATTCATGCGCAAACTAAAAGTAACAGAACTGAATCGCTTAACGGCAGAGGAGTATAAAACAAGCGAGAAAATTCCGCTCGTAGTCGTGCTTGACCAGGTCCGAAGTTTGAATAATGTAGGCTCTGTTTTCCGGACAGCCGATGCTTTCAGGCTTGAAAGCGTGTGTTTATGCGGGATTACGGCAACTCCGCCGAATGCCGAAATTCATAAAACGGCGCTCGGTGCGGAAGAAACTGTCGAATGGCGGTATTACAAAAATACGCCGGACTGCGTTAAGGAGTTGAAAAAGAACGGTTTTTACGTCTGTGCCATCGAGCAAACCGAAAACAGCATTCCGCTGGAAACGATGGAGTTATCACCTGACCAAAAATATGCGATTATTTTGGGACACGAAGTGAAAGGCGTTCAGCAGGAGGTGATTAACGAATGTCATTGTTGTATCGAGATCCCGCAATTTGGTACTAAACACTCGTTGAACGTTTCGGTTGCGGCGGGAATAGTGATTTGGGAATTTTTCAAAGTTCTACAAATCAAGAGAATCTAACACAGCCATAAATGAAGTAAAAGAAATAATATTCGAATTTTGATGGTTTCTGAGAATGAGAAGGTCTTGATCGCCTGTAACAAGAAAATCGGCATCTACGGTTACCGCCAAATCCAAAAGATAATCATCGTTTGGATCTCTTGACATGGATATTTTTTCTATAATATCCACACAATGACATGCTTGCATCAGTTCCAAAAGCATTTTTCGCCTGTCTTGTGAAATATATTTGAGCAGTTTAGGCTTTTGGATGACGACTTTGACTTCCCACAACAGTCGCCGACAAACAAATACTTCAATTTTTGGATGCAACAAGGCTATTTTCAATTCATTCAATCGTTTTCCAATGGCAAAACTGACCCAAATATTTGAGTCAAAAATGACACGTTTCAAGGGATTTTGCATCTTGTCTCACCTGTTTGATTTCTACCAAAATTTCATCATCAGTAATCGGCACATCCTGCGGAGCCGTTTCGATGAACTCGTTTAACAAGTCATTAAAAGATTGCGCCTGCCAGCCATTATTCATTGAATAATTGATTAATCTTTGCCTGTCACGCTCGCTTTTTACCCTTATGATCACTGTTTCCATTTCTTTTTTCTTTTTAATAAATCCTGCTGCAAATATACATAAACTTTTCATATTACACGCAGATGGATAAAAATTTCTTTTAAATATTTATCAAGTTACGCAGATGCAAAAAACAGACCGGTGAAAAAATAAGGATTTATAATGTTTTTTAACTACCTTTGCGAATAAAATTAAGTTATAGATGAAAGAAGCGGCAAAACCAAAATATGATACGACTTTCTTTGAACGCTATGCGCGTATCTCGCTGATAGACTTGGTGGACAGGAGATTTTCGGGATTGAAAAACTGTGACCGTCCCGACTTGCAGGATGCGCAGTTGGGTATCGGTATCGAGGTTACGCGCGCCATCCGCGAGGACAAGGACGTAGCGCACGCCCTGATTAACGAAATGGTAGGTCGTCCCGTGATGGAAGTCTCTGAGGATGACTGGATTGATATGACCCGAAACGGTTACGGATACGGTATCAACGACCGGTTAATCGGGCAAAAGGAATACGAATACTGGGCTGCCGCCATGCCGCTACAACGGATTATCGAGAACAAAGTGCGTAAAGTTTCCGGCGGTTTTTACGGTGATTTTCAGATATTTGGCTTATACATTTTCCTGAAGGAAAAACTGAGTGCGGAAACTGTCCGTTCTACCCTGCAATATACTTCCAAACTTCAGAAGAACAACGGGTTGAAGTATGATTTCATCTATCTTTCGCAAATCCGCGAGATGTTTGTATGCGATATGAAAGAACTGAATTTCAGCATGATAGACATCAACAAGGAACAGTGCCGCGAGTTTTACCGCGAAGCGATTCGATGAATCAGAACATATAGCCTACGCCATAAAAAATACTCGTCCCGTAAGGCGAATAATCGTCGTGAATGAGGTCGTACTGCAACATCGCCGTAACATTTCCCATGCGCAAACCTGCGCCGACAATCAGCGCAGGAACCATTCCGGAGCCTTTTTCGCCAAATAAATTTCGCGTGGAATAGTAGATTTCCGGCTGAACTTGAAACACCAGAAACGAGGCGGGGAAAAACCGTCCGTAAACGTTCATGCCGTAGTAATTGAACTTTGCCGTTTCGCCGTCAATCTTGTATCTGTGGTAGGAATAGCCGATACCGGCGCCGAGATTGATTTGGGGCGTAAAGTTGTAACCTATTTGTGGTAAAACAGTTATGATCGTACTTTCGTCGGCAAATCCGAGTGCGAAATTTCCGCCGAACGTGAGTTTACTCCGGTCAAATTTCGAATCCTGGGCGAAAACGACCGACAGCGAACACGTGATACCCAATAAAAATGTACATAGTTTTGTTGCCATAAAATTCTCTTTTTTGAATTGATTCAAACTGCTCATTATCTATAACTTGCCAACTTTTTTCTACAAAAAAACCTCTCCTATTTACACTTATTGCAATGAACAGGAGAGGTATGTAAAAGCCGCACAAGTAGATATATAAAACTCCGTATGACAGGATTTGAGTGCCTTTATCGTCTTTGTAATCTGCTGTGCACAAGGCATTTCCTTTCGGAACTGCAGCCCGCCATTGACGGTAAGAGCGTGTCTCGGAATTATAAAACAATTTGATGAGTTTCCCAATCGAACACGTGCGGCTAAACTCATTTTCTACGTACAAAGGTAAAACAAAAAATCCGAATAAAAAAATAAATTCGGACTTTTTTTCATTTTCTGACTTATTTTTTTGCTTTTGCGACGACAGCCTTGAATGCTTCCGGATTGTTCATCGCCAAGTCTGCCAGGACTTTACGATTGATTTCAATACCCGCTTCCTTCAATCCGCCCATCAGGCGCGAATAGGACAATCCTTCCAGTCGAGCACCCGCGTTGATACGCTGTATCCACAAGGCGCGGAAGTTGCGTTTTTTGTTGCGACGGTCGCGAAACGCATACGTCAATCCCTTTTCCCACGTGTTTTTTGCTACCGTCCACACGTTTCTACGAGCGCCGAAATATCCTCTCGTAAGTTTTAAAATCCGTTTTCTTTTAGCCCTCGAGGCCACATGATTTACTGATCTTGGCATAATTTTTTTACTGTTTTTTGAATGTTAGCGCCACTTTTTTTGAATGAACTTGCTTGCTAATCATTCGGTTAATAGAATTTTAATAATCTCTCCTCCGCTAAATTATTTCAGACAAAGCAACTTTTTGATATTGTTTGCATCCGCATTGGAAACCAACCCTGTTTGAGTCAAATTTCTCTTACGCTTTTTCGTTTTCTTCGTCAGAATATGACTTTTAAAAGCGTGCTTTCTCTTAATTTTACCTGTTCCGGTAAGGGCGAACCTCTTTTTGGCACCGGAATTAGTCTTCAATTTTGGCATAATCTTTTTTAATTTAATTTATTGATTTATAACTGTTTATATAGAATTATTTTTCTACTTTTTCTTCTTCCCTGTTTTCCGCGACTGCCGGTTTTGTCCCGGCGCTTTTTTTGACGGACGGCGAAATCATAATCGTCATCCGTTTTCCCTCGAGAACGGGCATTTGTTCCACCCTGCCGTATTCTTCCAAATCGGTGGCAAACCGCAGCAAAAGTACCTCTCCCTGCTCTTTGAACAGAATAGACCGCCCCTTAAAAAACACGTACGACTTGACTTTCGAGCCTCCGCTGAGAAATTCCTTGGCGTGACGGAGTTTGAAGTTGTAGTCGTGGTCGTCCGTCTGCGGTCCGAATCGTATTTCCTTCACAACGACTCTCACCGCTTTCGCCTTTTGCTCTTTCATGCGTTTTTTCTGCTGATAGAGAAATTTCTGATAATCAATGATTTTACATACGGGCGGATTGGCGTTAGGCGAAATCTCGACTAAATCAAAACCCATATCTTCAGCCATTTGCAATGCTTTTGACGTAGGATATACTCCCTGTGTAATATTGTCGCCCACGAGGCGTACTTCAGGAACACGTATTCGCTCGTTTGTCCTGTACTGTTGTTCTTTATTACGGTCGTCTCTCATTCAATTCTGTAATAATTTTATACCTCCTTTTTGTTTTAATTATATAATTATTAATACTTTATCTGTTTTATTTTTCCATCATTCCACTGATTTCAGCGGCGATTTGGGCTGCAAAGGTAGTAATTTTCAGGGAACCTTTATCACCTTCGCCCTGTTTTCTTACGGAAACTTCGTTATTTTCCTTTTCCTTTTCGCCGACGATGAGCATATAAGGTATCCTTTTCAACTCATTATCACGTATTTTCCTGCCGATTTTCTCGTTGCGGTCATCCACGGTTACGCTGACGTCTTGGGCTTCCAGTTCGCGGGCTACCCGGTAGGCGTAATCATTGTAATTTTCGCTGATGGGCAGGATCGCGACCTGGTCGGGAGCCAGCCAGAGCGGAAATTTGCCTGCCGTATGCTCAATCAGCACAGCCACAAAGCGTTCCATCGAGCCAAACGGTGCGCGGTGTATCATCACGGGGCGATGTTTCTGATTGTCCTCGCCCGTATATTCGAGTTCAAAACGCTCCGGCAAATTGTAATCAACCTGTATAGTGCCTAACTGCCAGCGTCTTCCGATGGCGTCACGCACCATAAAATCGAGTTTCGGTCCGTAGAAGGCGGCTTCGCCCAACTCGATTTTTGCAGGTAATCCCTTTTCCTTACAAGCCTCAATGATAGCGCGTTCCGCTTTTTCCCAATTTTCGTCCGAGCCGATATATTTTTGTTTGTCGTTCGGATCGCGCAACGAAATCTGCGCCTCAAACTTCTCAAAATTAAGCGCTTTGAAAATGATGAAAATAATATCCATCACTTTTATAAATTCTTCCTTGATTTGTTCGGGACGGCAGAAAAGGTGAGCGTCGTCCTGCGTGAAACCGCGAACGCGCGTAAGTCCGTGCAACTCACCGCTTTGCTCATAGCGATAAACCGTTCCGAACTCAGCCAGCCGGAGCGGCAAATCCTTGTAGGAACGAGGAAAAGCCTTGTAAATCTCGCAATGGTGCGGGCAGTTCATCGGTTTCAGCAGAAATTCCTCGCCTTCCTGCGGGGTGTGAATCGGCTGGAACGAATCCTTTCCGTATTTTTCGTAATGCCCGGAGGTTATATAAAGTTGTTTTCCGCCGATATGAGGCGTTATAACCTGTTGATAACCATATCTTTTCTGAATACGTTTCAGGTAATCTTCGAGTTTCAGGCGCAGTTGCGTACCGCGCGGCA
>JAITMT010000005.1 GCA_031277235.1 Tannerella sp. | reverse complement strand
ATTGTTGCGATCGGCGGTCAGCGAAACGTGCATTTGCGTACCGATGCCATCCACTCTGGCGCCCTGTTCTTCGATGTATTTGACGTATTCAATCAGACCGTCGCATTTGGCAAGGCTGTATTCCAGATTGTAGTCGTTGATAAACAGCTTGGCATCGGGATCGGCTGCCTGCGCCGTTTTGAAAGCAGTAACGGCATAATCTTTCCCCAGATAATCCTGCCAGTAAAATTCATCGGCTGCCAGTTCTTCCGTTTTTTCGGAAGCCGATTTCACCGACGACGGTTTGCCGTCGCTCATCGGTTCGTTCACAACGTCCCAGGCTGCAATTTTTCCCTTGAAATGCGTGGTGACATCCTTGATGTAATTGATGAAAACAGGTTCCAAAATGGCAAATTTTTCTTCCGGCGTTTTTTCGATGGTGATCGGACCTGCACGCAATTCCGTTTTCGGAGCGCTTGCCGTTTCTACTTCTGGTTTCTCTATCAGTTTCACATCATCCACAAAATAAGTTGCTCCCGGCACTTTTCCCAAATCAAAACTTAACATGATAGACGCCACCTGTTCGGGAATGTCGAAAGAAATATATTTCCAGTTACTTGTCGTATTGAACAATGCGACTGCGCCGGTACCGTCCCAGTTGATCCAGGGATAGTTATTGCTAAGTCCGGCAAACGAGATACGTCCCTGACCGGCAATATCCGATTTAATCCAGAACGACATGGTATAGGTTTTGGTTGCATCGAGCGGAATAGTCGGCGTTTGGAACTGCAAATCCCATTCGTTGGTTCCGGTACCGGCTATTCCCTGCAATCCGTATTTACCCTGACTTTTCGCATCGGCAGTAACCGTAATTCCGGCGCCCGGATTCGGAGTGAGCCAGGGCGTTATTTCTCCGGTTTCAAAATTGCCGTTTTCAACGAGATTCACTTCTCCCGGCGTAGCGTCCATGTCTATAACTGTTACATCGTCAATATAATAGGTTACGTCCGGGACGAGACCCAAGTCGAAATCAATCTGCAAGGCATCCGCCGTGGGAGTCCAGTCGGGATCAACGGTTTCCGGGCTGTAAACAACTCTTGTCCAGTCTGTGGTTGTTACAAATTCTCTGGCTCCATTTACATAAGGATAATTGTTGCTCATCGAACTGCCGAATGAAAGCCGTCCTTTACCCTCCACATTGGATTTGATGTAGAAAGAAATTTCGTAGCGGTTACCGGGTGTTACCGGAACGGAAGGCGCGCCCATTTGCAAATCCCAATCATTTTTAGACGTTGCGCTTGCGGTCAATTTCACCGCATACGTTCCGGTTCTTGTTTCCCCGGTCGTAATTTCGATGCCTGCGCCCGCATTTTTGGCTTGCCAGCCGTCGGCTGCCAAATCGCCCGATTCAAAACCTCCGGCGGAAAGCAAATTCCCGTCCACTACGGCATCCAAATCGGTAACGACTACGTTGTCAATATAATACACTCCGGCCACCTGTCCGAGGTCAAGGTCGAATTGTACCGACTCGCCCTCGGCAACCCAGGGAGTTTCACTGACAATGGTATTCGTGCTGAACACAATTTGTTGCCAGGCAGAAGTAGTCAGAAGTATATTGTCCTTGCTTCCCGGAATGGCATTCTGATGTTGGGGCCAGCGGTTGCTCATCTGCCCCGCGGCGCCGATACTCAAACGGACTGCGCCCTGCTCTTCGGAACGGATAAAGAACGATACTTCGTATTGATGTCCCACGATGGTCGGAACAGCCGGAGTGCGCAATTGCACACTCCAGGTATCTCCTGCATTGGGTATATTGATTTTCAACGCTTTTTCGCCATCTACCGTGCCTTCGGTAACAATTTCGTTGGTAGAGCCGCCGCCCCACTGTCCCCAGCCTGTCATGCCGTCTTCAAAACTTCCGTTTTCAAGCAGGTTGGAGCCTGCGGGGGGCATGATGATCGTCGGTGCGATCAAACTCTTCAAATAACCCGCCTGCTGTTGCGTGTGCCATACGAGCGTATGCCCGTAAATGGCTAAGCCGGCGCTTTTCAACCGGTCAACCATCGCATCGGCAGTGGCGAAATTCAATACACCCGTGGCACTCATCAGGGATGACTGTTTCATTTCATTTCCCGGAGTTATTTCGGTAAAATTCTGATTGACAATGTTGCGAAACGCCTCATTCTTGCCATACATGTCGAAACCGATGCCCGCGCCCACCTTGAAACCGGTATAAGCCTTCAACACATCGTACCGGGAAATCGCTTCCTGCAAGGGTAACGGCAATTCTACTTCGGCGGGGTGCGTGTAAGGATCGCCCCATTCCATTTTCGTGTCGTAGCAGGAATTAAAACTCATAGACAGCGCTACGAGCAAAAGATATATACTGTTTTTTATTTTCATAATTCTATCAATTAATCGGTTATTATTCTTCATCCGGATAATCACTGTAAGCGGGCGTTATGATTGGCACTACGCGAATGTTATCGAAATACACTTTTGCAGTCGAAGGTACCGGATCGAAAACGTCTTTTATTCCGCTGTTTTCAAACCAGGGACCTATCTGATTGTATTTTTCGGTTTCGGCAATAGTCATTTGTGCAAGCACGTCTGCGAGCGATCTGCTGGCAAAATCATCACTGAGGCTAAACGGCAGCGTAACGGTAAACCAACAGCCCGGATTAACGAATGCCGCCGCATCGTAAGTCTTTCCGTCCGGATAAACGGGTTGATAAAGCATATCATACATGCCTGTACCCCATCCGTCAGCCATCACAAAGCGGATTACGCCGGAATTCCATGCTCCTTCGACGTAAATGTCCATCTGGACGCCACACTGGTCGGTGGGAGTGGAAGCCGGTATAGCCGCCAAAAGACCGCTGGCAACTTTGGAATTCATCCAGAAACGCTGGTCGGCGCCTGCGCCCAAACTGCCGGAAGCATTGAAACACTGATAGCCGCCCTGCGATTTCGGCAAATTACCGGAAGTAGGGATTGAAGCCGTCAGAGCCGTATTGTCAACGCCCGAACCCCAGGAATAATTCTGCACATCGTCGAAATTATGCAGCAAGCCTTCCTTATAATTGAAGTAAGCAGGCGAAAAGGCTCCGCCGTTTGCGCCGGTTACCTTAATCGAGCCGCTGGTCGTGATGCCGGCGGGAACCGTAACCTGACACCATTCTCCGTTTTCATCGTCGGAAACAATGTTTGTTCCTTCAATATCGCCCGGGAAAAGCACCCGGGAAACTTCCTGCAAGCCGTTTCCGGTCAGAGTGATTACTTCGCCCGCCTGCGCCATTGTATGGGATACATTGGAAATGCCCGGCGCTGCGGAACGGATTTCAAAATTGTAAACGACAAAATTGCCGGCGCTTTTTTCCAGACGAATCGTATTGCGAACATCTTCGGTCGCATCAATGGTCGGAACCCGGCTGCTGATTTGAAACAGCATCGTGTTATCGGTCATCAGCGCAGGATTGAAGAGTTGCTCAAATCCATTCAGGAATAGTTTGTTTACGCCCAAAAGCGACTCGCCTTCGATACGGATAGTCTGTCCCAAACGTGCAAATTCAACCAAGCGGTCGGGCACGGACGAGTTCGGGTCTTCCAAATACACAGCCTTTATGACGGGCGTTGCCGAACTGCCGCCGGTATCATCGTTGTCTTCACAGGAAGAAAAGGGAATAATAGCGGCTATCAACCCGAAAAGCAGTAAATTTTTGATATAATTTTTATTTTTCATACGAAAATTATTTTTTTAATTGAACAAATCTGTAATGCGTTCCTCCGTAAATTCATAAGGTACGGGCGGTTCGGCAAGTTTACCATTCTGTATGATTTCATTGGCAGGATAAGGCAATCTGAGCGATGCGGCATCAATTCTGCCTACTGCATGAGTTCCGGGATCCCGTTCGGGGTCTATGCGCAAATCCATCGGAGCGTCAAACAGGAAAGCCGGTTGCACACCCCTGTCCTGTTCTGTCAGGTAATTGATGATTTCCTGCTGCCGGTAGTAGGCGCGAGCCATCAGGTCATACCAGTAAAGCCCTTCCATGCAAAATTCGATGCGGCGTTCGTGGCGAAAGTCTTCCCAGGTAAGGGATGTTTTTTCCGACATTTCGGCGCGGGTACGCACGGCGTTGAAGTATTGCAAAGCACTCGCATCGCTTGTCGAGGCGTTGTTGCCCAACACGGCTTCGGCGTAGTTCAACAATACTTCGGCATAACGCAACATGGCGTTATTCAGTCCCGAATTACGGGTGTTGATGGCAGGATTGTCATTTTGATTGCCCGTAACGCCTTTCTTTATGAGCAGGCAATCGTTATAGGCATTGTGTCCGATTTTATAGACGCCTTCGTTAGCATCGTCGCCGAGCTGCAAACCGCCTTCGGCAGTGTTGATTTCGGGATAGAAATCGCCGGAAGCCATAAAGGTTGCATAGCGGCGGATGTAATCGTCGGATTCATATTCGCTCATCATGTTGTACGTGGGATTTGACCATGCTCCCCAGGCTTCGCCTGCGCTGGCAACACCGATACCGGCAAGATTGGAAACCGAGCCGTTCGTAAGTCCGGGATTGCTGTTTCCGTTCACTCCGGGCACCCACTGAAAGGCAAAGAGCGTTTCGACATTGTTGTTATTCGCGATTTGAAACAAATCGGGATAATTGTCCATTAACCGGTACTTGCCGCTGGCGATTACTTTTTCGGCTGCTTTTTTAGCCAAATCGAGATAGCCCTGGTCGCGTGTTCCCACATTCGGATTGGCGCCGAAATTGGACGCCACAAAACCGGAATAAGCCAGATAGAAGCGCGACAACATGCCGAATGCGCTGTAACGGTTTACCCGTCCGTTCGCCGACGATGTTTCGGGCAAATATTTGGCGGCAAATTCCATGTCGCGAATGGCAAATTCGTAAACGTCCTTTTGAGGATTCGTGTTTACGATTGGATTGTTTACCAGCGGCGTAGGATCTTCCGAAATAATCACATCGCGCCACATCGTAGCCAGATACCAGTATGCCAAGCCGCGCATAAACCGCGCTTCGGCAATAGTCCGGCTTTTCACGGTTTCATCGGCGTCGGAGGAATTGACGGTAATGATTACCTTGTTGGCGCTTTGCACGACAAAGTAAAGTGAACCCCAAGCCGGTCCCAAAGAACTGGTTGAACTTGAAAACGTGAAGTAGGTAAAATCGCCGTAATAGTCGGCATTGTGTTCCAGATTGAAAGCCATGGCGTCTCCGGCGGCGACATTAAACCGCCAGTTAAATTCGTACCAGGCAAAATTGTATAGCGGAGCAGTCATCGCATCCAGATTTTCAGCCGACAGAGCGTCGCCGGTGATGATATCATTCGATTCTATATCCAGAAAATCACTGCAGGAGCCTAATGATAAGGTACTTAAAATTGCTATTGATAAAATTATTTTTTTCATATTACTTTCCATTGTTAAAAAGTTAAATTCAGTCCGAAAGTATAGATGCGCGGCGAAGGATAGCGCCCCTGATCTACACCGGTTGTTCTGCCTCTTCCGTTACCCTGCGTTCCGATTTCGGGATCGAAGCCGCTGTAATTGGTAAAGGTATAAAGGTTTTGCAGATTCATGTACAGTTTGACATTGCCGATTCCGGCGCGACGCAACCAGTTTTGGGGAAGGTTGTAGGCAAGCGAAACGTTTTGGATTCGCAGGTAGGAGCCGTCTTCCACAAACCGGTCGGAGACCAGAAAGTTTTGGTCGCTTGTACTTTTGTTCAGGGCAAAACGCGGAGCGTAGGGATCGCCGCCAACTATCCTCGTGTTGCGGTAATCATCCGGTCCGTTCGGGTCAATCAAACCCAATTGAGCATAATCGAGCGCCCGGGTAAACAGGTTGGTGATGTTGAAATACGGATTATCCATGTAGCGCCTTACGTAATTATAGACGTCATTTCC
>JAITMT010000547.1 GCA_031277235.1 Tannerella sp. | reverse complement strand
TTTTCTCATTCACCTGCTGTTCTACAATGATATGTTTTTTGTCCCATTGGATTGATTTTACGTAATCAATTTGAGCTGCACCATTGCAACCGGGATTGCACCATAAATAATAGCCTTCCGTACCAAAATCACTATCGGCATAGACTCTTTCACCGGGTGAATCCACATAATAATTATCTACAATGTTATAATGCACCGGTAAACATTGAGTTAGCAAAAACACAAGAATTATTGCGCCTGTCATCAAATATACTCTTCTTTTATTTTCCATTTGCATCCTTTAAAATAGAGATTTTGGGTCACCGGTATTGAATCCTTCTTTTTGATTTTAATATGATTCGTTTTTCGGTAATGAAATAACTTTTTCTCCAATTCCCGCGTCTGTCAAAATCGGCAAACCGGATATGTATTTTGTTACTCCTCGTCTCACTCCAGGGAGGTGCATCGGCGTAGATTGCTTCTGCATTATTACTTTCCTGTATGCAATCAGTCAGTTGCCCGGACTCATTATACATATAGATGAAAAACGTGGTATCTGTTTTATTGTAAATTTCCAATATGCGTTCTATCTGTTTTTTCCCGTTATATTCATAAATGTATTGATTGCCACCAATTATGCAACTGATAAGCATTTCATCTTTATATACAAAATTATCCCTGAAATCTCTAAAATTGAAATTAACAGGATTTTCTAAATTTGAAAAACAGACTCTATGTTTAGAGCATTGATTTGAAGCGTTATAGAGATACTGATAAATTCTTAGTTTTTCCGAATCATAATTGATGTATATGGTATTCAGCCTCCGTATCTCTATCAGCGTGTCTGTAACCGTATAATTGAACCTGAAGTCAGACATCATTTCTTTTCTGTAGGCATGGGTTTGACGCAACAGGTGTCCTGTCTCATCAAAAAAAGAAATGGATTTCCAATGAGATGACGATTTTTCCGTGATTTTTTTGATGCCTTTATACTCCTCCGGGAATGGCGGATACAGAAAGTAATGGGTAAAATCAAATGCGTGGATGGAATTAAAAATTCCAAGAAAAAACAATGTTATAAAAATTCCGGCTTTCATGTCTATATATGGTTTAATGTATATTCCGCTCGCGCCGGTTTGTAACCGGTGCGTCGAATGGCTTGCAAATCCGCGCCGGCGGGGCATTTCCAATTCTCATCAGTTACTTTATTTGTATAATTTAACAGTAATTCTTTATCTTTAATCAAGTCCCTGTGAACCAAAATAACACCTTGTTTTTTCTTGAAATTTACATGGTAACAGTCTAAAACAATTGCCAATTTTTCATATTCTTTGTTATCAAATTTCAACTTGATGTATTTTTCTCCATCAAAACCTGTTGGCTCAAAAGGAACATAACTGAAATGATTGATTGAAAAAACAAAGAAAAACATTATTAACAAGATGAATAAAAAGTATTTATATCCAAATTTATACATCATATCTCTTTTTCTTTTTAACGGATTTGCAATCCTGTTATTTCCATTTTTGCATATCATATTCCCTGTATTTTTTAGCGGATTGCAAATCCATTGCAACCGGCAGCCATCACGAAGATAAAAACCGACAGATGCTTCATAAATATTTTTTGAGAAAAGCCATGAAACGTATCAAAAGCGTTGCAACAAAAAGATAAACCCCCGGCAACAGTGCAACAGTCAGCAAAATCGAATCTCCTACATGTCCAAACGACAATACTTTCCTTTCATTCACGGGGGTAAGCATAGGCTCGATATACTGCAGAAAATGATAAATCAATATCCCCAACGGCAGGCACACCGCCAAACTGATGATTAAAGCCACGATGAGTTGTATTTTCCGTTTCCTTGTCATTGTCCCGTAATTTTATCCATAACCCGTCCCTGCGGATTTGCTATCCGCCGGACTTTATTATCCGGATTGATAATTCCCTTATTTTCATTTTGATACATCATACCGTTTGTTTTTTGCGGATTACATTTCCGCTGCAAAGTTACACAATTTTTATGATTTTCTGTTTTTGCTGTCCGCAGCGCACTGACGCACGCTACCATCCATTTATCTTTTACTCTCTTTTTCTCCCAAAAAATAAACATTTTTCCCGCTGTATCCATATCTTGTTTCTTCATCGTAATAAAAATCTTTCGGATTGGCATCCGGCACTATTTCATCCCGGTAATATACATGGTTTTTGTCTTTTGCATAGGAACCGCCAACCTGTTCAAAAGTATGTAAATCGGCATTATCCATAAGAATTAAATTTCGTGTATTCCATTTCCAATAATATACATTGTTCGCATCTTTAAAAAACTGGGAACCGCCAAGCGAAGCAAAGGTGCTTTCATCTACCCTTGGGTCATTCAGCCATTCTCCGCGCAGAACAACTTTTCCGTCCGCTTTCAGCCATAATCCGTCCCCCATAATTTCCCCCCATTCTATACTTGCAGCATCTTTTAGCGGAAGGGACAATAAAACTTTATCGTTGCCGTAATATAGATTTGTCCTGGTGTAGATATAGTAACTATTTGGTATATAGACCAATTCATCGGTATTGCATCTCTCTTTTATGATACTTTCAACTTGTTCCAGATACGAAAAGTAGAGATAATTTTTATCTTTTGAAAAATATTCGCTGATATTCATAAAAGTTTGAAGGTCGGCATCTGTTTTTTCATAGTTATAGTAGATGGTTTTGTCGTCTTTGCTCCATTTGTTGCCGAGTTCCCGGAAAGTGGCAGGATTGGCATCGGGAACAACCTTAAATTCCCGCTCTTTTTCTGAAGGCTCATTAGACCTCACAAGTCTGTAAACGTGATTTTTGTCTCTCAAAATATAATTGTCTCCATCAACTTCAACTTCGAATGTCGGGGCATCCACATAAATATCGGGGTTGGAATGATAATATACCCTGTTTTTATCTTTGGCATACCATTCCGACAATACTACAAATGTCTCCCTGTCCGCATTTTCCAATTTTTGAGGTGTATCGCCAAGCGAGAGATTAGACCAGTAATAAATGTTTTCTTTGAAAAAACCATAGCCATCATAGTAACGTTTGGATTTTTCCCCGTCTATCAATTTGCCTGTTTGCCTTACAAGCGGTTGATTGACTGCATAAAAACAACTGCGCGTTACTGCCAGAAAAACTACGATTGCCGGCAAGATGAAAATTATCATTTTTCCTGTATTTTTCATTCTATTTTTCTTCCGTATCTGTCGCGTTGATTGGTTTGTAATTCTATAAATTCCAGAAAGTCATTGGCGTATAATTCTTTTGTTTCTGTCCGGTTATCCATTCGATAAACTTTGTATTCATTGCCCGTAATATTTTTTCCCCGGAGAAAGTAGTAAGTTTCTTCGTTGTTTTCCATAATTATCAAACAATCGGAAGAAAGACCTTTCACCGTTCTGTTCTGTTGATACAGAATGCTGTTTTCACGCGCGGGTGTGTGGTCGGGATAGGCAAGAAACTTCACTCTTGCATCGGTGTCGAACTCAATAAAATTGTACTCCGCCATGAACCAGATATAGGAATCGGGCAGTTTGAATGAAATACGCTTTTCCACACGCCGGATCCACTCATCCGGCCAGTCGTCGCGTCCGCCTGTTTTGATTTTATATTTGTTTTCTTCGATAAATGCCTTAAAGTTTTCATACCGTTCGTTTTCGATTATCCGGTACAAAAACTGTTGATAATCATTAACTTTCCTGTATTTGAAATTTTTATCGCGCATTGTTCCGTCTTCCGCAATTTCGAATGTTGCGCAATCAATGTGTTTTTGTTTCCTGTCTTCATAATACACCCATTCCCTGTCTTTCCCGATATTCCAATCCAATGCAACGAATGTTTTGCGGTCGGCGCCAATGGGATTATGCGGAAACAGGTGCATAAATATGTTTCCCTGTGAATTGATATAATGGATGCTGAAACTCTTTTTGACATAAGCGGACGTTTTTCCGCTTTCTGTTTGAATGGGAACGCCTTTGCCGCAACCGCATAAAAAAGCGATACAGGCAATTGATGTCAGAATTAAAATTATTGCTTTCATTATTTGTTTTTTATGTTTGTTTCAAGTCTATCATCCCGTCCCTGCGGAGATTTGCTATTTTGCATATCATATTCCCTGTTTTTAGCGGATTATAAATTTTTATACTGTTTTGCTGTGGATTGCAAATCCATTGCAACGGGTTTGTATTCGGTGCGTCGAATGGCACGGATTGCAAATCCGCGCCGGCGGGGAATAAATTGGGTATTATTTAGGCATTCCGTAGGAATGCATCGCTTGGTAGAAAGGCAATCCCCCCACAGGATGCATTCCGTACGGAATGCAACCAACAGCGAAATATATTTTCTACCGAGCGATATTCCCTGACGGGAATAACTTGACAGCCCTGGCAGCGGCGGGAGAATTTGCAGTCCATCAGTCAAGAAACCCATTTTGTATGATATACCAAAAGAATAAAAATGTTGCACTTACATATACCCAATATTTTATATGTCCTTTGACCCGTCTTTTGGGAGGAAACTGTTCACAAATCTGAATAATCGAATGACTTTTTATAGTATAATAAATCCAGCCAATTGGCATGAAAATAACCAAACTTAGTAATGTCGTCACCATATCCCGGTTATATGAATTCAGCAAATGTCCAAGATATACACCAGTTGAAGTGACATTAAACCAGAATAGTAACGAAATAATAACACTTGTACCGAATCTTATCTGCCAGTATCTGTTTTTTTTATCATACGCTATTATTGAAACATAATAATAACACCAGTAGTATATTTCGTTAAAGAATGTTATTTTTTTTTCCTACATTTTTAAAAATAGATTAACAATTAAAAATACTGTTTTAATAAGGGAGATTTACCCCATCCGTGCCAATCAACCACTAACATACAGCCTTTTT
>JAITMT010000545.1 GCA_031277235.1 Tannerella sp. | reverse complement strand
TTGG
Source organism: Tannerella sp. (assembly GCA_031277235.1). Classification (GTDB taxonomy): domain Bacteria; phylum Bacteroidota; class Bacteroidia; order Bacteroidales; family Tannerellaceae; genus Tannerella. Next base: position 11,477 of record JAITMT010000545.1, on the reverse strand, counting down.
GTTCAGCACAAACTGAACAGCAGACCCCGAAAGAAACCGGGATTTTTAACGCCCCATGAATTTTTTTTGAAGTATCTTTGCAACGAAAAAGTTGCATTTGTGAGTTGAATGTGCGAGTTTTTAGTATGAAAAAGAAAAATGTAGTGTATTGTATTTTATTGACATTCTTATCATTAAATGTCAATGCTCAGGAAAATGACAAGCCTTTAAGCAGAAACCGAATAGGCGTCTATACCTCTGTTTTCACAGGTAGCGATCTAAGTTACTTGAAGACTGTAGATGGCGGAGGAACTCCTGACATTCAAGGGTCCGTAAAAATCGGACTGAATTATATACACGGTATCAATAAATGGCTTGATTTTGAAACTGGCCTGGAATTATCAAGTTACGAACCAGGAATGATAGGAGATAGGGGTTTACCTACTTTAAATATATTTTCTATTCCTTTAACAGTCAAGGCAAATTTCTTAAAATACTTTTTTGTTAATGGTGGAGCACTGGTAGATTTAGATGTTTCAAGAAAAAAAGGATTTGCTATTGACAAACAAAACGGCATAGGCGCTGTATTGGGTTTAGGATTTGAATATGACTTCAAAAATGGTATTTCAATTTATGCAAATCCTTATGTTAAAGCGTATTCACTACTGTACCTAACGCTTGAAAGTATTCACCAGCGCGTTTTGGAAGCAGGCGTAAGAATTGGAGCAACATACCGTTTTTAATCCAAAAATCGCTCCGTCAGTCCGTTGTAGGCGTCAATCCGCCTGTCACGGAGGAAGGGCCACCAGCGGCGCACATTTTCACTGCGCTGCATGTTTATATCAATTACTTTTATATCTTCTTTATAATCAGAAGATTGATAGATTATTTCGCCTTGCGGACCGGCGATAAAACTGTGTCCCCAAAATTGGATTCCGTTCGTTTGACCCGACGGATCCGGCTCGTTTCCTACCCTGTTTACCGTGATGACAGGCAATCCGTTGGCAACGGCGTGACCGCGCTGCACCGTTTGCCACGCATCCTGCTGGCGTTTTTTTTCTTCCTGACTGTCAGTTGATTCCCACCCGATTGCCGTTGGATATATCAACAAATCAGCGCCTTTCAACGCCATCAACCGCGCCGCTTCGGGAAACCACTGATCCCAGCAAACGAGTACGCCCAATTTTCCCACCGACGTTTTAACCGGCTCAAAACCAAGATCTCCGGGTGTAAAATAAAATTTTTCGTAATAGGCGGGATCATCGGGAATGTGCATTTTGCGATACATCCCCGCTATCGAACCGTCCTTTTCAAATACCACCGCCGTATTGTGATACAGTCCGGGCGCACGTTTTTCAAACAAAGACGTAATTATCACCGTTTTACATTCTCTTGCCAGCGTGCCGAAACGGTCGGTTGATTTACCCGGAATTGTTTCCGCCGAATCAAATATTTCCGTATTTTCGGTCTGACAAAAATACAGACTGTTGTGCAACTCCTGTAAAACAACGAGTTCCGCACCCTCGACGGCGCATTTCCGCACGGCAGCTTCGAGTCTTTGCAGGTTAGCCTCCGTGTCGGCAGTGTTATGTTGCTGAATAATACCTGTTTTCATGTGATCATCATTTCATTTCAAGGCGTAAAAATACAATAAAAAAGACGGAATACAAAAAAATTAAACCATAAACTTTCGATTTCCGGTTTTTTTGCGTACCTTTGCGCCCCGAAAATGGGAAAGTCCTGTACGACCAGCTCCCTCGGAATCCCCCAGGGCTTGACCGCAGCAAGGGTACGCAGGTCGTAGCGGTGCGATGCAGGTCGCTTTCCCGCCCGCCTCTTTAGCTCAGTTGGCCAGAGCACGTGATTTGTAATCTCGGGGTCGTTGGTTCGAATCCGACAAGAGGCTCAAAAACAAAGGACTGCCTTTTTCAAGACAGCCCTTTTCATTTTTATCATGATTTTGAGCATTTTACTCTGCTGCAGGCGCTGCTGCTTCTTCGGCGGGCGCAGGCGTTTCTGCAACCGGCTCTGCTGCTGCCGGTTCTTCGGTTGCGGTTGCGGCGGCTGCCTCGGCGGCTTTAGCCTTTGCTTCGGCGTCGGCGGCTACCAGCGTTTCGGCTTTTTTCTTCGCCAATTCTTCCGATTTCGCCTTATTTACAGCCTTTTCCGCTTCGAGCAAGGATTTTGAAGTCGCTTTTGCTTTTTCCCTGTCGGAATCCTTGACTTTCTGGAGTTTCAGATTCCTTTCCTGCACCCACGCTTCAAATTTTTTTTCTGCGGCTGCCTCATCGAAAGCGCCTTTTTTCACGCCTTCGTCCAAATGCTTTTTCAGGCATACGCCTTCGCGCGAAAGGATCGTCCGCACCGTGTCGGTCGGCTGTGCGCCCACCTTTAACCAATACAAAGCCCTTTCGAAATTCAAATCTATCGTAGCAGGATTAGTGTTCGGATTATATGAACCTATCCTTTCAATAAATTTTCCATCCCGTGGAGCCCTGCTGTCTGCGATTACGACGTGATAAAAAGCGTAGTTTTTATGACCGAATCGCTGCAATCTGATTTTTGTTGCCATTTTTGAATAATTTTATAAAACTTTATATTTTTTAATTTTGCGGGCGCAAAGGTACGGAAAAAAATTGAAATTCAAAACGAATAGAGAATTATTTTTTCGGAGAATCCGGGCAAATTTTTGTTTACCGGAAAAAATACATACCATTGCGGATGCAAATTTTAATCAAAAATATAGAATTAAGTAACATGAGAGACGAACAAAAAAAGACAAATTACCGCTGGACAATCTGTGCAATGCTTTTCTTTGCCACGATGGTCAATTACATGGACAGGCAGGTGCTGTCGCTGACGTGGAAAGACTTCATTGCCACCGAATTTCACTGGACAAACAATGATTACGGCAATATTACCGGGTGGTTTTCCATCTTTTACGCCGTCAGTATGCTGTTTGCCGGGCGATTTGTAGATTGGATGGACACGAAAAAAGGTTTCCTTTGGGCAATCGGCGTATGGTCGGTGGGGGCGGTGTTGCATGCTTTTTGCGGCATTGCGACGTCCGGTATCGTGGCGGGTAAATGGCTGGTGGGCTTTGAGGGCGCAAAAGAGGCTATCGGCATGGTTAATAATGTGGGGATGGTAGCGACGGTGAGCGTAACGCTGTTTATTTTCGCGCGTTTTGTGCTGGCGCTGGGCGAAGCCGGAAACTTCCCCGCCGCCATCAAGGCTACCGCCGAATATTTTCCCAAGAAAGACCGCGCCTACGCAACGTCCATTTTCAACGCGGGAAGTACGATCGGAGCATTGGCAGCGCCTGTTTCCATCCCTTTCATTGCTGAAAAATGGGGATGGGAGATGGCGTTCATCGTTATCGGCGCGCTCGGTTTTGTCTGGATGGGATTCTGGATTTTTATTTATGATAAACCGGAGAAACATTCAAAAGTGAACAGGGCGGAACTGGATTATATTCTGTCCGACTCGAATGATACGGCTGTACAGCAGACGGTTGAAAAGGAAAAAGTTTCGTTCCTGCAATGTTTTAAATATCGCCAGACCTGGGCGTTTGCGTTCGGTAAATTCATGACGGACGGCGTGTGGTGGTTTTACCTCTTTTGGATGCCGGCGTATTTGAGCGACGTCTATCATTTGAAATCATCCGACCCGAAGGCGCAAGCCGCTATTTTCGTGATTTATCTGATCGTAATGCTCTCATTGTATGGCGGTAAACTGCCGACCATCATCATCAATAAAACCGGGAAAAATCCGTATGCAGCCCGTATGCAGGCGATGTTGATTTTTGCGTTTTTCCCGTTGCTGGCGCTGTTGGCGCAGCCTCTCGGGGCTTATTCGATGTGGATTCCCGTTATTATCGTGGGTATTGCGGGTGCGGCGCATCAATCGTGGTCGGCAAATATTTTCTCGACGATCGGCGACATGTTTCCCAAAAAGGCGATTGCAACGATTACGGGCATCGGCGGCATGGCGGGCGGAGTCGGGTCGTACATTATAAATAAGGGTTCCGGTTGGCTGTTCGATTTTTCGACAAATACCGACATGAATTTTTTTGGTTTTAAGGGAATTGCATCGGGCTATTTCATCGTATTCTGCGTTTGCGCAGTGGCGTATCTGATTGGCTGGATTGTGATGAAAGCGCTGGTGCCACGTTATAAGCCTGTTACGGACTTGTAATTTGGGTTTAGTTGTTTAATCGTTTAGTTGTTTAGTTGACAATTGACTGTTGACAATGGTGGGCGGTGGTCAAATTCCCCTCCCGGGAGGGGTGGTGCGAAGCGACGGGATGGTTTCTTTAGAGTGTAGAATTTAGAGTTTTATTCATTAAAAATTATAAAAATATGAAACGTATATTATTGATTTTGACATTATTGTCTATATTGGGAAATGTGAAGGCGCAGGAATTGGAGGTTATAAAACTGAATGCGCCCTATATCACAAGGGGTGAAACGGTGATGGCGACGCTGGCGAAGCGACATTCCGAGCGGTCGTTTGAAAACAAGGACCTGTCTTTTCAGGACTTGTCGGATTTGTTGTGGGCGGCAGTGGGCGTAAACCGAGAAGACGGCAGACGTACCGCGCCTACGGCGTCGAACAAGCAGGAAATTGACATCTACGTGGTGATGCAGGACGGCGCATATCTGTACAATGCCGCCGAACACGCCTTGCAGCCTGTTGCACAGGGCGATCACAGGGCTTTGGTGCTGGGAAGACAGAAATATGACAATCCCCCGTCGCTGTACCTGGTGATTGTGGCAGACCTTGCCAAAATGGGCGACGTTACGGCTGAGCAGACGAAAATGATGTGCGCCGTGGATGCGGGAATCGCCTGCCAGAATATCAACATTTTCTGTGCGGCGACCGGTTTGGCGACCGTTCCCCGCGCGACGATGAACAAGGAGGAATTGACAAAAGTGTTAAAATTATCGGACAGTCAGTATTTGATGGTAAATAATGCGGTAGGATACCCGAAGGCAATTGATAATTGACAATTCATAATTGACAATTCATTGATATGCCTGTATTTTTTATTGTATTATTAGTCAGTTACTTACTGGGTAATTTTTATGTATTTATCCGGGGGCTTCAGGCGCTCGGACAAATGCCTGCGTTTCTCAAAATATCGGTTTCCATCGTATTTTGGGTGTGTTCGCTGTTGCCGTTCGCATTTTTCCTGATGCGAAATACGAAATCCGTGCCGTTTTCGATCGGACATTTCGTTTATCAGTTTGGCACGGGTTGGCTGATTTTTGCGCTGTACATGGTCATTTTTCTGGCGCTGACCGATTTGTTCCGGGTTTTCAACCACAGTTTTTCATACGGCTTTGTTATTTCTTTACTGCTGACTGTCAGTCTGCTAATCTATGGATATATCAATTATAAACACTTGGATAAACAGGTTTTCAACATACATATCAACAAACCGTCGGACAACGGCGAGAAATCGTTGAAAATCGTGGCAATCAGCGACTGGCATCTTGGACTGGGCAGTACCAATAAGCAGATAAACAGTATCGTGGAAAAAATAAACGCCGAAAAGCCCGATATAATCCTCATTGCCGGCGATTTGATAGACAACAGCGTCGTGCCCGTCATCGCGCAGGAGATGGACAAAGATTTGAACCGCCTCGAAGCAAAGGAGGGTATTTACATGTCGCCCGGCAATCACGAATATATCAGCGGCATAGAGGCTTGTAAACGGTTTATCGGAAAAACGAAAATCACGCTGCTGATGGATTCGGTCGTTACGCTTCCCTGCGGACTGCAAATCGTGGGACGCGACGACCGGAGCAATCACAGACGGATGTCGGCGGGCGACTGGAAAAATCTCGTCCGCCCGTCGAAACCGGTGATACTCCTTGATCATCAACCGTCTCACCTCGAAGACGCCGCAACGATAGGCGCGGATTTGCAAGTGAGCGGACATACGCATCACGGACAAATCATCCCGATAACTTGGCTGACCGACCGTATGTTCGACCTCAGTTACGGCTATGAGAAACGCGAGAATGTACATTATTATGTCTCGTCGGGCGTATCGCTTTGGGGACCTCCGTTCCGCATCGGCACGCACAGCGAAATCCTCGTTTTTCATGTAACTTTTGGGAATTGACGCAACAATCCGTACCTTTGCGGTGAGAAACGATATATTGTAATTGTTTATGAGAGTATTCCTGCATTCCATTTTCGGGCAGATCCTGTTTAGCGCCTACATCATGTGGCGTGGTGGACAGGCGTTGCCTCCCGGGAAACGTTACCGGCTGCCATTTTATATCATCCTGACGCTCGAAGTCGTTATTTTTCTGACGGGATACATCTTCCATAACTATTTGCCTGACAGTGTTTTCATCCCGCTGCTGTACATTTGCGGCACGTGGTACATTGCGTCGCTGTACATTACGCTGGTGTTGCTGGCTTTCGAACTGTTCCGGTGGATTAACAAGGGTTGGGCGTGGTATCCGATGTTTGTAAATCTTTATTGGGAAAAAACGAAAATCGCGCTGTTTGTGCTGGTTACGATAGGCATTGCCATGTTGATGATACACGGATATAAAAATACAAAATATCCTGATGTACAGGAAGTTTACGTTACCATTCCCAAGCATGTGGAAGGACACGACAGCCTTACGATTGTGCTGGCAAGCGACTGGCACATCGGCGAAATGATCGGTAAACAACAGGTGCAGCACAACGTCAAACTCATCAATGATCAGCATCCCGACATGATTCTCATCGGAGGCGATATCCTTGATTATGAACTTCGTCTGGCTGAAAAACAGCATATTGAAGCCGATTTGCTACAACTGCGGGCGCCGCTGGGCGTATTTGCCGTGCTGGGCAATCACGAATACCGCGCCAACCACCTTGCCAAACTCAAATGGATTGAAAAAGCGGGCATGAAATTGCTGGTTGATTCCGTTTACAGCCCGCCCGATTCGTCGTTTTACCTAATTGGACGGGACGACTATACGAATCATAAAAACCGCGCCACGCTGACTTCGCTGATGCAGAAAGTGGATATTTCAAAACCGGTCATTCTGCTTGACCATCAGCCCAATCACCTGACCGAAATCGCGATGAACCACGTTGATTTGTCGCTGCACGGACATACGCACAACGGACAGGTTTGGCCCTCTCCGCTTTTGCTGCATCTCGTTTTTGAATGCCCCTACGGCTATTACCGCAAGGGAGACACGCAGTTTTTCGTGTCTTCGGGCGTCGGATTTGCCGGTCCGCCGTACCGCATCGGCACGAGTTCCGAGATTGTGGTTTTGCATGTGCATTTTGGGATGCCGGAGGAAAAATGAAATGTTACACTACCATATTTAAGACTAAAATCCTGAAATAAAGTTGATTACACCCTGTCAGGGCTTGACCGGCATTCGGCGTCCTGTCACAGGGCGTTGCCTTGCACCATTGATTCAAAAGGCTTTCAGCCTTAATTTGCAGTTGTGCAACCGACACTGCAAACCGGCGCAATCCGGAAAATCCGCAAAGCGCCAAAATACCCACGTTCATGTATAAATCGGAGATGTTCATGTATGCAGGAGGCAAGTTCATAAAAAGCAGCCTTTTCTTTGACGGGCAGGAAAAATTTTGTAGATACATTTGCGGCGTAATTTGATTATTCGAAGTATATTGAACCGTATGTTACGCACGAGATCTTTACTCACAACAAGCATGCTTGTGTGTTTGTGTGCATGGACAGCGTTTGCGAACGCACAAAACATTGTGTTTGAAGACGTCAATTTCAGGCAGGCGCTCATTGCCGCAGGCATCGATGCCGACGGCGACGGCAACATCTCCACGGACGAAGCCGAAGCCGTGACCGAGTTGAAGGTATCCGAAAAAGACATTGCCTCCCTGAAGGGCATAGAAGCCTTCATCCGGCTGGAAACGCTGTATTGCTATGACAATCAATTAACTGAGCTGGACGTTTCGCACAACACCGCCCTGAAAGGCTTATTCTGCTTTGACAATCAACTGACTGCGCTCGACGTCTCGCACAACACCGCTTTGCAACATCTGGATTGCAGTTACAACCAGTTGACCGACCTCGACGTGTCCAACAACGTCCGGCTGGAAGAAGTGAGTTGCAACAGCAATATGCTGTCGAAGTTGGACATCTCCCGCATCGCCGGACTGAAAAGACTGTATTGCTTTGGAAATGAACTGACTGCAATTGACGTGTCGAAAAATACAAATCTGGAGCGCCTGTCGTTGACCGAAAACGAACTGACCGCTTTGGACGTTTCCGCCAACGCCGGTCTGATATCGTTGCACTGTTCTTCCAATTCATTGACCATGCTGGACGTTTCGAATAACATCATGCTGGACGAACTGGTTTGTACCGGTAATGAATTGTCCATCTTGGACGTTTCGAGCAACCGCGCCTTGACAAGTTTATTTTGCTATGGCAACCGGCTGACGGCGCTCGACCTGTCGAAGAACGCCGGTTTAAAAGAATTGTATTGTTACGACAATCTATTGAAAACACTGGACGTTTCGAATAACACCTTTTTGAAGCGTTTATATTGCTATGATAATCAATTGACGGAGTTATGGATGAAAAACGTAAGTGACGAAATTGACATTGATTTTTGCGACAACCCCAACCTCGCCTTTATATGCGTTGACAACTTACTGTTGCCCAAAATACAGGAGTATATCAATTTTCGCAACATCGGCAACAACCCTGCAGTTACCTCGGACTGCAATGCAAACAAAAAGACAGTCAAATAATTAAACAATTAAACAATTAAAATTATGAGTATCCGTATATTCTCCTAAAATCCCGTCAGGGATGTAATATTGGTAGAACAAAGGGTAATTCCGGGAAATGCGTGCCGTCAGGTACGCGATACGGGAAAATAATCAAACATATTGCGTACCTGACGGCACGCCGCTTGAGGAGATAATCTATTTTCTACCAATATATTGTCCCTGCGGGACAGATAAATGATACATCTATCATTATATTACATAATTTTTTAGGTTCTTATACGGATATTCATTATTAAAATTTATATCCTATGTTACATTGGAAAATTTATCCTGCGAAGGAAATCAACTGACCGCTTTGGATAAACTATATTGCTCTGACAATCAACTGACCCGATTGCTGATGAAAAACGGAAAGGATGAAGTGTCTATGTTTTTACCGGAAACCCCGACCTCGCCTTTATCTGCGTGGATGATATACAGTTGGAGAAGATAAAGAAGTATGTATCCGATAACAATATCGGCAACAGCCCGCAGGTCGTATCGGATTGCGCGGCTGTTGGCACAGTTCCCGACTGCACCGTCTTCACCCACCCGACAGACGGCGGAGTCGTCAATGCCGGTGAAATTACCTTCGAATGGAGCGCTGACAATGGCACAACCTGGACGGACGTTACAGGTGCAATTACAGAAATTATCGGACTTGCTCCGGGAACGTATCTCGTGCGCTGTCGGCGGCGCAACTTTCCCGATAAGCTATTCGTATGAACGGAACGGAACGGTAACGGCAAGCACCGGAGATGCAGGCATCTACACCGTTACCGCCACCGTGGCAGGCGATGCGAACCATAACGGAGCTACCGCCACACTGACCGCTGACATCTACACGATGCTTGGAACGCTGTACAGATGTCTGACGGTAACGGAAGGCACGACGAGAGAAATCCTTCCGGAAGGCGTCTATGTGATTGTCATCAATGAAAAGTGTTTCAAGGTGATAAGCAGGTAAGAGCCCACCCTCCAACCCCCTCCGGGGATGGGGAGAAGGACAACGGCTAATCTTCAAATCCTCGAATCTTCAAATCCTCAAATAAAAGCCTTGTTTTCAATAGCGCAAGGCATCACCCTGTGAAATTGGCGGGACAAAATTACGGTCAATCAATATCTTTTAAGCATTAATTGATGATTTCCTTCATTTTTAATGTTTTTTTATTGTTTTTTTAGTGTTCACACCGTATCTTTGCACCCGAAATAGATTTATCAACGCATGAAAAAAATAAAGACAGTATGCTGAAAATCAATCGCCTGCATGTAACCGGTTCGGCAGTTTTCGGGATGGGGATATTTTCCTTTTTTTATTTCTTTTTCCCCCATCACCTGCATTATCAGGAGCAGTTTCAACTTTTTCTGTTTACCAAACCTTATTTTTTGGAAACCTGTTCCCGTCCGGGCGGATTTTCCAACTATGCCGGTCGTTTTTTTACGCAGTTCTATCTTTTTTCCGGACTTGGCGCATTGATTGTCAGTCTTTTTCTTGTCGGAATACAGCAACTGGTCCATGCCGCCGGGCGGAGATTCAAGGACACTTCCGCAGGCTGGTTTCTTAGTTTTTTACCGGCTCTGTTTTACTGGTATCTGCTTTGCGACGAAAACACGCAGTTGAGTGGCGTGGTGGCGCTGTTGATGGCAGTAACGTCGAGTCTGCTCATCACATTCATTCCGTCAAACCGATGGCGGCGAATTTGTCTTCCCGTCCTGATTCCGCTTCTTTATTGGATGGCGGGAATCGCGGTTATTCTGACGGTCGTTTTAGTCCTTGGTTATGAATGGCTTAAAGTGAAACAAAATTACAAAACGATTACCGTTCTTTCGATTGTTTCCGCATTACTTGTCATAATTTGCCCTTATGCGGCGAAATATTTCATCCCGCAATATCCTCTTGAACGCTTGATGTGGGGGGTTGATTATCTGCATTTTACAAGCAATTCGCCCGTCCGGATGGCTTACCTGTGGATATTGATTGCATTCGTAACCGTACTGCCACCCTATTTCCCGAAAATAACCAAGCCGCAAACCCGGCGAATGGTTTTTCCCGTTCAGGCGCTTGTCCTTATTTTGCTAACTTACATATTTATAGGGAAAATGGCATATCCGGACAATGTTTCGAAAGAAGAGATTATGGCGTATGACTATCATTGCCGGATGAGAAACTGGGATAAAATCATTCAAATGGCTGACCGGAAATCTCCAAGCGTACCGATGACGGTAACCTGTCTGAATTTGGCGCTTTTCAAGACCGGGCAACTCCCGGAAAAAATGTTCGATTACTTTCAAAACGGTCCCGAAGGCTTGCTGCCAACGTTCCGGCGCGATTTCATGATTCCAACGGTAGGCGGAGAACCTTATTACTATCTGGGTTTTGTCAATACGGCGCAACGTTTTGCCTTCGAAGCGATGGAAGCGTTGCCGGATTATCAGAAAAGCGCAAGGAGTTTCAAGCGGCTGGCGGAAACAAACCTCATCAATGGACAGTATGCCTTAGCCGGCAAATACCTGTCTTTTCTGGAAAATACGCTTTTTTACAGAAACTGGGCAAAATACGCGCGTACATACTTATATAACGAGGATAAAATCAATGCCGACCCCGAATGGGGCGAGATACGCGGTTTTCAGACCAAAGTTGATTTCCTGTTCAGCGAAAAGGAAAAGGATATGATGCTGTCCATTTTTTTCCGGCAGGACAGGAATAACCGGAT
>JAITMT010000527.1 GCA_031277235.1 Tannerella sp. | reverse complement strand
CGTACCCTTATTTTGGGCTCCAATGCTCCCGAACGTTTGGTGAAAATTTCTTCCGATACAGACCTGGCACTTTTCGACGGTCGCGTATTGGCGCAAAACGGATGGTATGTCGTCCGAAGTTTACTTCCCGCAGGCAAAACAGGAAAAGTTTTGACCTGGAAAGTCGAACCCAATGCCGTTGCCGGCTGGATAAGAGAACCCAATATCGGTTTCTCACAGATAGGTTATCTTCCCGCACAACCGAAAGTTGCGGTTATCGAACTGGACAAGAATGACAAACCGCTTGCGGAAGCGTCCCTCTATAAAATGGACGACTACGGTCAGCCCGCCGAAGCATTTACCGGCAAAATTGCAACTTGGGGGGATTATTATAAGTATCATTACGTGAAATTTGATTTTTCATCCGTAAGAACGCCCGGAGTTTATTACATTCAATATGGCGAACATAAAACCAATACTTTTATTATCGCCGATAATGTTTACGATAAAATGACGGACGCCACCTCCGATATTTGGATTCCCATACACATGAATCACATGTTCGTAAACGAAGCCTACCGGGTTTGGCATGGCGAGCCTTTCAAGGAGGGTTATCTTCAGGCGCCTGTAAATACGGCTCATTTTGACATTCACAGTCAAGGCGCTACGACCGATACCCAATATAAACCCTTGGAAACGATTCCGGGGCTAAACACAGGCGGTTGGTTCGACGCCGGAGATTTCGATATCGAAACGGGGGCGAATGTAGGCGTGTTGAATAATCTTGCCATAATCTGGGATATGTATAAACCGCAGCGCGACCAGACTTTTATCAGTCAGGAGCAACGGTATGTCGATCTTCACCGTCCCGATGGAACGCCTGATATTTTGCAACAGATTGAACACGGAGCCTTACAATTAGTTGCTCAGGCGGAAATTATCGGACACATGGCGCAAACGCTTTCCAATGGAGTTCTCGATAATTATCACCACATTGGCGACGCCGCCTCAGCCACCGACGGTCTCCCCTACAACCCGAATCTCGGTCCGTATGAAGTGGCAAAAGACGGTAAGTCAAGCGGAAGGTTTGATGACCTTTGGGCGTTTACGAGCCGCAATCCGAATCTCGATCTCAGGGCGGTAACCGCTTTTGCCGCAGCAAGCCGCGCATTGAAAGGATACAACGACGAATTGTCCGAAAGGGCTTTGAAGGAAGCAAAGAGATTGTTAAAAGAGGCTACGGAACTGATAGCCAAACAGCCGCAGCGGGGATTCGGGCGGTTCGGATCGGATGCGGCAGAAATGGCGCCCAACTTTCAAATGTTCGTTACAACCGGAGAACAACAGTATGCCGATCGTTTTAACGAACTTCTGTGGTCTGCGCTTGAACGGAATGCAGGCTCCAATCTTTTAACGGCTTTGCAGGCTGTGCCTTATATGGACGAATCCTTTAAGGAAAGGCTCCGTCCGTATGTCGCAAAGTATAAGGAATATATTGACAGTCTTACGCTTGACAATCCTTACGGAGTGCCTATCCGCCCCGGCAATTGGGCGGGAAATTCGGTCGGTTTCGGCATCACCAATGCCTTTGCAAACAAATATTTCCCCGATATTGTAGGTTTGGAAGACGTCTTTAAAGCCGCCGATTATCTGTTCGGATGTCATCAATACCATAACTATTCGTTGGTGGCAGCCGTTGGCGCCGCCCGTCCCAAAGAAGTTTTTTATGGCAACAACCGCGCAGATTTTTCTTTCATACCGGGTAATGTCGCTCCGGGTATCCTGTTCAGGCAACCCGATCATTTTGAAAACTACGACGACTGGCCCTTCCTTTGGGGACAAAACGAAGGTACAATCGGCGGTAACACAAGTTATTTGATTTTTGGAACGGTTTTTAAGGATATATTGAAAAAATAACAAGACACAAGAGTATGGAAAATATTCAATTCATTTCAAAAAAGAAACGACAGATTTTTGCCTTATGGGCGATGCTATTCCTTTTTACCTTTGCAAAGGCAGCCAATCCCTACCTCCCTTTGTGGGAACATTTGCCGGACGGCGAACCGCGCATTTTTGAAGACCCCGACAATCCGGGTAAATACCGCGCCTATATCATTGGTTCCCACGATGTCAGATATGACAGCTATTGCGGACCGGACATAAGGGCTTGGTCGGCGCCTGTGGAAGACCTGTCCGATTGGCGGGATGAAGGTTCTATTTTCACATACTATATAGACGGTCAATGGGACGTGATGTTTGCGCCCGACCTCGTGGAAGTAAAGAGAAAAGACGGCACAAAGGAATACTACCTGTATCCCCACAGCCGTGGAGCAAACCGGGAAGCGATGGTGTGTAAAGGCAATAGTCCGGTTGGACCCTTTACGCCCATTAATCTGACCGACGACGGAAAACGCACATTGCCCGGAAGCATCATGGGTTTCGACCCTTCGGTATATATTGAATACATTACCGATCCGAACGACCCCGACTATGCAATCGGATTCAGGGCTTATGGATTCTGGGGATTTCAAGGCTCAAATGCCGCCGAGTTGGATCAGAACACCATGTATTCGCTCAGACCCGGAAAGCAAATCATCAATTATTTCATACCGGCAAGTTCGAGTTATGGAGTAATCCGGGATCCGGCGGGAACCACTTATCCTGCCATATACCCCGATGAAAATCTGTCTGCCTTTAATTTTTTTGAAGCCGCATCCATACGCAAGATTGGCAATAAATATATATGGATTTACAGTGGATATTCGGGTCCCGATTATGGATTGGGAAGCACCAACTCCGCACTTCGTTATTGTTTCGGCGATACTCCGCTGGGACCGTGGAGAAGCGGCGGCGTTTTGGTAGATTCACGGGCGCCGGTGTTGAATCAGAATGGCTCGGCGTTGCAAACGACTTATTCGGGACACAATACGCATGGGAGTATCCAACTGATTAATGATCAATGGTATGTATTCTATCACCGGGCGCCCAGAGGATTCGGGTTTGCACGTCAGCCGATGGTTGCCCCAATCACGATTGAATGGGACGAAAAACCGGTGGCGGAAGGCGGAAAAGTTATTATCAGAGCATACGATCCGTATGCTGAAAATAATCAATGGACTGCAAAAGACAGTCAGGGAAGGGAATATACGGGAGCCGAAGTAACCTCGGAAGGTTTTCATATTTATGGTTTAGACCCTTATCAATATTATTCTGCGGGATATGCCTGTTATCTTTCTAACGCCGGCTCCCAGCAGGATTCGTGGGATATTTGGAATAACGATATGCCCATTACCGGCGTGGCGAGCGGCAACATTATCGGATACAAATATTTTGGTTTCGGAGGACTTGACCAGGATAAAAATGGTTTGAAAGCGTTTGATGGAACCAAACCCGGAAACAACACCCAATTCAACCTGTGGATTACGCCAAAGACAACAAATGCGTTTAAGGTAAATGTTTGGTTAGACGGACCGTATGCGAACAATACATGGAACGGTACAAAAATCGGCGAAATAAATATTCCTGCAAACTCCATTCAGGAGACAGCGAAATTTTCGGTCAACGTTTCTTCGTTTGTGGATAACTTAGCCCAAAAGCATGCCATTTTTTTGGTGGCTGAAGGCGGTTCAGGCTCTCTCTTCGATTTAGCCGGTCTTGGATTCAGTTCCGACCAAAAAGGAATCGTCCGTCCGGTAGAACCTGCCGTCAGTATTTCAGTCAACGGCGCAGCGATGGATTTGCCGGTAACGCCTGTCAGGTCAACGGAAGGAAACGGTATTACGGGCTATGACATTTATGAAACGACATTCAAACTGCCCGAAAACACAACGGAAATACCTGTCATAACGGCGTCAGCAAGCGATCCGAATGTGGCAACGACAATTTCGCAGGCAGCATCCGTGTTTGATACATCGGTTGTTCAATTCACTTATAAAGGCGTAATCAAGACCTACCGGATTACATTTATTCCCTTGTCCAATTTAACCGACCCCGTACAATATTCCATCGTAAACTGCAATCCTGTTTTTGAAGGTCCGGCAAAAGTTGCCTGGGGAGACGTGATCGGATACCTTGACCCCGGTACGCCTCCCGGCGCTGTTACCTTTACCGTAAACGTACCGGAAACAGGTACCTATAAAATGTCTGTCTATCATTCAACGCCCTGGGGCGCTGCGTCGCATTTTTATCAAATCAACGGCGGCAATCAGATTATCTACAATTATCCGGAAGGCGACTGGATGGTGAGCGAATTTGTGCAAGATATAGCGCTAAATCAGGGCAATAACTTCATTAAAATCACCTATCGCAGCGGCATTACCGAATTGCGCCGGGTTGATCTTCAAAGATATTTAACAACCGGTCAGTCAGTGCCGGTAACTGCCAACCCGCTACGCGCACACATGGTCGGGGGGCTGTTACACGTAACAGGTTTGACGGTTGGAAAAACGGTGAGCGTTTATAATGCCGGCGGGGCAATGATATACAGCGGAATAGCAGAAAGCAGCGAAGTAGATATTCCATTGAATGACAGAGGAGTGTATATCGTTTCGTCGGAGGAAAATTCGGTAAAAGTTGTGAATGTAAATTGATGTTCAACAGTAAATAATTAACATAATGAAAAAATTAAAATTCATTTTCATAATCTCGGTTCTTGGCATGACGCCCGTCTTTGCTCCGGTTAATGCGCAGGGATTGAAAGATGTTTACAAGGATTTATTTAAAATGGGTAATATCCTGAATGGCAGTACCGTAAATAACCAGCAATTGACAGATTTGGTACTCCGGGAATTTAACAGCATTACCCCCGAAAACGAACTGAAACCCGATGCAACGATGGTTCAAAGCGGTTCCACCGATGAAGATATCAAGGTACAGTTAAACGCGGGAGCAAGGCGGATTCTCCAATTCTGTCAGGACAACAATATTCCGTTTCGCGGTCATTGTTTAGTGTGGCACGCCCAAACGCCTGCCTGGTTTTTCAGGGCAAATCTGACGAACAGCGGAGATTTGGCTGATGCGCCAACGATGGATAAACGCATGGAAAGTTACATAAAGAACCTATTCGCCCTGATCAAACAGGATTTCCCAACGTTGAATCTTTATGCTTATGACGTTGTAAATGAGGCTTATGAGGACAACGGCGCTCTGCGAAAGGCAGGAACAGGTTCGGGACAATCTCCGTGGACGCAAATTTACGGCAATGACCAATTTATTGTCAACGCCTTCAAATACGCAAGAATGTACGCGCCTGAAGGCTGTAAACTTTTCTATAACGACTACAATGAATACATAGCCGGCAAACGCGACGCCATGTATAATTTAGCCATGAAACTGAAAGCCGAAAATACCATTGACGGATTGGGCATGCAATCGCATTTGGACATGGGATTTCCCGACGCCAATCTGTACGGACAGGCTGTCGAAAAGTTTGCTTCGACCGGGCTTGAAATTCAGATTACGGAAATGGACATTACCACAAGCACGGGCGATTTCTCCGCTCAGGGAATAAAATACAGGGATATCATGCACAAAATTCTGGCATATAAAGAGAGTGTTACCGCATTTATTGTCTGGGGTCTTCAAGACAATTATTCCTGGCGCGGCGACAGGAATCCCACTCTTTTCGACGCCAATGGCGATAGAAAACCGGCTTATGACGAACTCTATTTTCTTGCAAGCGGAACTTATCCGCCGCCTCTGCCGGAAGTGGAACCGGACGAAAACGGTTACTACTATTACAATACGTTTGAAGACGGAACAACGCAGTTCTGGACAAGCAGGGGCAACACGAATGTTGTCAATTCATCGAATTATGCCTACGAAGGGACAAAGTCAATTTTTGTCAGCGGACGCACAGCCGATTGGAACGGTACGGCGCGTGTGATAGACGGTAAAATATTCAAACCGTGCGACACTTACAGTTTTGGCGCTGTGGCAATGTTTGCAGACGGCGCTGAAACAGGCAATTTTAAACTGACGCTTCAATATACCGTTGCCGG
>JAITMT010000524.1 GCA_031277235.1 Tannerella sp. | reverse complement strand
GACTTCGGCATTGGCGCCGGGATAGGACGTCTGAACGGAAATGATGGGCTGGTCCACGCTCGGATATTCGCGCACGCCCAGCGACGTGTAACCGATGAATCCGAACAACAGAACGATCAGCACCAGCACGGTTGCCATGACAGGTCGTTTTATACTAAGTTCCGCAATATTCGCCATATTCTATTCCTCTTGCAGATTGTCAATACTCACCCTCATGCCTGCCCGCAACTGCATCACGCCGGTCGTAATCACCGTATCGCCCGTTTGCAATCCGGCAAGCACCTGCACCATCTTCTCGTTCCGCAGTCCCTGCATGATTTGCACCGGGACGGCTTCTCCGTTCTGGTATTTGTAAACGATGCTCTGTCCCATTTCGGGAATGATGGCTTCGCTCGGAACGACAATCGCATTTTTGATTTCGCGTTTCGTGATTTCCACCGACACGTAGCGACCGGGCTTGATGGCTTCGTTTTCGTTCGGGAAAATGGCTCTTACCTTGAGCGTGCGCGTTTTGGGTTCTATTTCGCTTTCCACGGCATAGACGGTGGCATTGTATTTTTGCTCCTTTCCGTCGGTATTTTGCATGTAAAAAACAATGGGAGTACCGTCGGAAACGTCCGTAGCATAATATTCATTGATGGAAAATTCGATTTTCAGCGGGCTGATTTTAGTCAGGTTCACCACCACCGTTGCCGGCGTTACGTAAGCGCCCTCGCTCACCAGCCGCAAACCGATGATTCCGTCGAAAGGCGCACGCAGTTCGGTCTGTGCGATATTTGCCTTAACAAGTTCTATATCAGCCATTAACTTGTCATATTCGGTCGTAACCTGTTCGTAGGCTTCCTGACTGACGGCGTCTTTTTCAAGCAACGTTTTTTGCCGGAAAACACGGTCTTCCGCCAGTTGCACCTGCGCTTCCAGTTTCTTCAATTCGGCTTGCAACGGCTTGTCATTGATTTTGGCGAGCAATTCGCCTTTCTGTACGTGTGTCCCCTCCTTGAAGTGAATCGCAACGATTTTGCCCGACTGCTCGAACGATAAATTGACTTCTTCGTCGGGCAACGTGCTTCCCATTGACCTGCCCATATCGGTCAGTCTTTGCTGGCGGAGTAGCACTGCATTGATATTCAACACCTGATTTTGTCTTCCCGACGGCGCCGAAGGCTTTACTTCGGTTTTTTCGACGTTTTGTTGCCGCTTCAATCGTGGATATACAAATAACCCGATGATTATCAAAGCAATAATAGCAATAATACTCCACTTAACCGGTTTTGTCATAATCTCATTTACTTATTTTAATTCTGTCTTTTTTTTACTACAATAATACTCAATAATGACTGCAAAGGTATTCCAAGGTTTAATCATTAAAAACATAATTTTTCATAATTTTTTATAAAAAAATATAAAATGGAGGGAAAAGAGAGTTCCAAATGTCTGTTGAAACGGAAGGTGCATGCAGTAGTTGAAACTACCAGAAAATTTTTTTTTCTAAAAAATATTGTTTTTATCAAAACTTTTCCTACATTTGCACCGAAAATTTTACTAACAAAAAAAAAAATTGCCTATGAAATAGAGAAAAATCGCGTAGCAATACGCAAAAGACATATTGAAAAAGCATTGGGCTTTTATCTTTCTTCTTGAAAAATTTTGCGAATTATAAAGTACTGAAAGATAAGTTTGATGTTCACGTGTAAGCGTGAGCTTAACTTATTTGTAGTACAGGGTCACGCAAAATACCTCAAGAAGCGGATATTTTAAGTATCACGCTTTTTTTATGCAAAAAATTCAACAACGGTACGACCGTTACAATTATAAGACAGAGCCGTAACTTTCCATAAATACGGAGTGAAACTGCAAAAACACTCAAATCATCTTGCAGGAAAGAACAGAAACTTTCTAAAAAACGGACGGAACTACTTCCCACGAAAAGTCGTTAGAGTAGAGGGAATAATATATAATTTCTTAAAAAATGGATAAAAAAAGAAATGATTTCAAAAAAATTGCACAAAGTTTGGGAATTATCATTCCTGCGAGCTTGTTAATTGTTGGCAATGTAAATGCTACACCAACAAAAATCACGCAGCCATGCAATAATCAATTGGTAAAGCAGTTGATTA
The DNA here is from genome assembly GCA_031277235.1 of Tannerella sp. Lineage (GTDB taxonomy): Bacteria > Bacteroidota > Bacteroidia > Bacteroidales > Tannerellaceae > Tannerella. The sequence continues at coordinate 12,836 of JAITMT010000524.1, read as the reverse complement.
GTAAAAAAAGTTCTAATGAAGTGATTAACAGAATATCTCTATTTGTAAAGATTTCTGAGAATAATGACGATTTTGTATTACATACAAATAACCATACCAATTCAGAAAGTAACCATACAAATACCCATAGTAATAGCTATCATTCAGACTATCACACTAACGTAGAAGGATATAGTGATGAACGATCTTGTGTTGTTCACAACAATACCCATTCTAATACACCAGGGGAGAGTTCTCATACAGATTACACTTCGGAACACACCAATCAGCATACAGATAACCCTGATTGTTAATGATTAAATATGAGGTATAAAACTTATAATTTATACCTCATATTATATTTTTATTAAAAAAATTATGATTAAAAATCAATTTTTAGCACGACTAGAAAAATGTACTGGATTGAATGTCATTTTTCAGCTAACCGATAAATGTGTTTTATCTTGCAAATATTGTTTTGCAAAAGAAACGCACAAAAGTAATCTTATAAGATTCAAAACTGATATTTTAGAAAAAGCTATTAAGCAAGCATTTGAAACTTGGCATAAATATGTTACTTTTGAATGGACAGGCGGCGAACCTCTATTAGCAGGTTTGGATTTTTTCAAAAAAGTTGTAGAATTTCAAGAAAAATATGCAATGAAACCATATCATAATGGAGTGCAAACGAGTGGGAATCTTTTTGATACAAAATTGATAGACTTTCTGCTCGAAAATGGTTTTTCAATTTCTACAACTATTGATGGAACAGAAGAAATACATAATCAAAACCGCCCTGCCAATGACAATTTACCTTCATTTGAAAAAGTACAAAGAATGAGGCAATATATTATATCAAAAGGTAGAAACTGTGGATTTATCAGTACAATAACCAAAAATAATCTGGGACATGAAAAGGATATGCTAAATTTCTTTCGTACGTTAAACATCCATTCTTTCCATAGTAATCCATATATTTATTTTTCAAAAAATAAGGTAAAAGATAAAGAAATATCATTATCTACAGAAGATTATGCACGATATTTCATTTCTCAATTTAATGCTTGGTTTGACAGTGGAAAGGTCGAGCCAATTCCGCGAACTATTGATTATTTTGTACAATGTATTGTCAGTAAAAAACCATCAAATCATACGATCTGCACTTTCGGTGGAAGATGTTTGACAAATTTCATCGCGCTCACTCCAAACGGAGATGCGTATAATTGTCCGAAATTTACAGGTTCTCAAAATATGATCTTGGGCAATATCAACCAGCAAGATATAAAGAACATATTATCGCCCCAATCAGAAATTATGAACAAAATGATTGAGGAGCGATTAGAAGCAATAAGTTCATGCAAGTCAAAAAAATGCAAATTTTTCTACATTTGTAATGGCGGATGTCCATATCATTCATTTATAAAAAGTGATGGTGAAAATATAAAAGAGCGTGATTGTCTTTGTGAAGGTAAAATGCTCGTATATAAATATTTAAAAGGAGCATTAGAAACATTGAAAGAAAGTCATTGAAACAGAGGTTGATACATCTATATCGGATGGATACGTAAATCTTGCCCAACCAAAAAGGTTGTATTCTTATAATCATAATGTCAACGATTTACAGTTATATTACAAAAATGAACGCATTATTGAAAAACATGTTACGTTTTTCATTTACATTCAACTATCGAATTATAATTATGGATACAATGTCAGCAAATCCTGATAGAGTTAAAATGTCCCACCTTGTCATACCGAACGGAATGGAACACTCAGGATTCTTCACTGCATTCAAAATGACAAAAAAGATTAAAATCTAACAGCCTTTTTATTCAAAAGAAAGATAAGGCAGCAGCCTAATTTCATCAATATCAGAAAATTCGTCGAGCAGTTTGAGATTGTCCCAACCTGTCAGTTTTCCCTTTTGCTTGTGCAGTTGCGTGATGGCTTTTGCCTGCCTGTAGTCAATGTACGGATGCTTGTTCAATTCATCCAAAGTCAGTTCATTGACATTCAGTTTTTTTACATGTTCCATATCAACCGTAAACCAGGGTTTCAGCGCATTAAAACGCTCTTCGTCCATACCATAGACTTCCGCCAACTGATTGACGGAATAAAATCCACCGAGTAAATCCCTGAATTTCACGATTCTTGCAGCAAACGCACTGCCGATGCCGGGTACTTTTTTCAATATCGTCGTATCTGCCGTATTCAATTCAACCACAGTACCTTCCTCGAATTTATCCGTGCGGGGGTAGGAAGAACGCGAAGCATTGCGCGAAGTCGTGATAATACGCTCCGCACGCTCGGTTGCCGATTCATCTTTCTGATTCTCAATAACATCGGGTTTGTCTTTCTTTTCGTAATTGGCGTAAGTTTCTCTTTTTATAACTTCCTTATTTTCAGTTATTTTATTTTCAGACATTGCAACATTCCGAATCGTGTCCTGTTTCACAACGGCAACCTGCGCCAAATCCGCTTTCTTTTGATTGTTGATTATCAGCAAAATAGCGGCAACAGTAATGAGGCATAGCAAAACAATCAGCGCACTGCGCTCCCCTTTTGAAAAATAGAAAAAATCACGCCAGGACATATTGATTTTGGATTTACGATTTTCTGTTCTAAACTCTAAACACTACACACTAATTCTCAATGCTTCCGTCTCTCATGTGAATGATTCTGTCCGAGCGTTGGGCGAGATGTTCATCGTGCGTAACGATTACAAACGTCTGCCCCATTTCCTTGCGCAGATTGAAAAGCAGGGCGTGCAGTTCCTCCTTGTTTTTCGTGTCCAGACTTCCCGAAGGCTCGTCGGCAAGAATCACGGACGGATTGTTAATCAGGGCGCGCGCCACGGCAACCCGCTGTTTTTCGCCGCCCGACAATTCCGAAGGCTTGTGTTTGATTCTGTCTGAAAGTTTCAGATAATCAAGCAATTCCTCTGCCCTTTCCCGGGCTTCGTCATAATTTCTTTTGGCAATCAGCGCGGGAATCATCACGTTTTCGAGCGCCGTAAATTCGGGCAACAATTGGTGAAACTGGAACACAAACCCGATATGCCGGTTGCGAAACGCCGCACGCTCCTTGTCCGACAGTTTGAACGGCTCGACGTTTTTGAAAAACAGACTCCCCGCATCGGGACGGTCAAGCGTGCCGATGATCTGCAACAGCGTCGTTTTTCCCGCGCCGCTCGGACCCACAATCGTTACAATTTCCTTTTCCCGGATTTTCAAGTCAATCCCTTTCAACACCTGCAGCGACCCGAAACTTTTTGTTATTCCCTTTGTTTCAACCATCTCATTTTGTTTCAAAACCGCGACAAATATAGGTGAAATTTTCCTCTTTGACAAAAAATGACGGATTTTCGCAGGGGCAAGGCATTTTTTAATGTGCTAATTTCGCGCTTTCTCGAAAAAAAGTTTTATTTTTGCACAATTATTTAAGCAGACATCAAACGTCGAAAATGCAAACGTCAAGGAAACAGACAAAAGGCAAAGCCGTACGAAAGAAAAAGCCGCGTGTTCACAGGGTTAGCTTCATGTTTAACAAGGAAGAATACAAGGCGTTCGAGCGGCATCTGAAGAAATACGGGATTAAAACCAAGTCCAAATGGCTGAGAAGCATCATCATGGCTGAAATCTGGAAAAAGATGTCGGAAGACTATCCGACCCTGTTTAACGAAGAAGAAATGCGATGATCCAGCCATTTTCAGACGAATATTACATGAAGCGGGCGCTTGAAGAGGCGCAAATCGCTTTCGAGGAAGACGAAATACCCGTCGGCGCCGTTATCGTGCTGGGCGAAAAAATCATCGCACGCGCTCATAATCAAACCGAAAGGCTCAACGACCCGACGGCTCACGCCGAAATGCTTGCCATCACGGCAGCCACCGGTTCTCTGGGCGCGAAATATTTGACGGACTGCCGTTTGTATGTAACCGTCGAGCCTTGCGCCATGTGCGCGGGCGCTATCGGATGGGCGCAAATAGCCGAAGTGATCTACGGCACAGGCGATGAAAAGCGCGGTTTCCGTCGGTTTGCCCCCGCTGCCCTCCATCCCAAAACAACGATTCGAAACGGCGTTATGGAAACGGAATGTGCGGAAATGATGAGAAATTTCTTTAAAAATAAACGAGAAACGTCGTAATTTGAGAATTTGAAGATTTGAAAATTCGAATATTCAATCCAAAATCATAAATCTAAAATCAAAAATCAATGAAACAATTATTATCCCTCTTTCTCCTGCTTTTCACCGGTTTGCTGAGCGCGCAAATCCAGATCACGCACGGACCGTATCTTTGCGACATGACCGCGACAGGCGTTTCCATCGTCTGGATGACCGACAAACCCGCCGTTTCGTGGGTGGAACTCGCGCCCGACGGCAGCGACCATTTCTATGCGCAGGAACGACCGAAATTCTTCGATACTTCGCACGGTCGCAAGCGCGCCAACGACACGATTCACCACGTCAGACTCGAAAACCTCGAATCGGGAAAAACGTACCGCTACCGGATTGTATCACAGGAAGTTACCGACTGGAAAACGTACGATTATGTACTATACGGACGGATGGCTTCGACAGCCGTTTACGGTCGCGAACCGCTCAAATTCACAACTTTCGACAACAACAGGAAAGAAATTAATTTCCTGATTCTGAATGATATACACGGCAGAGCCTCCTTTATGAAAGAACTTTGCCAAAACATTGATTTCAAGGCGCTTGATTTCGTCGTGTTGAACGGCGATATGTCGGATCAGGTGGAGAGTCAGGAGCAACTGTGCCGCGGTTACATTGATACGCTCGTTTCGATGTTTGCCTCCGAAGTGCCGCTCGTCTATGCACGCGGAAATCACGAAACGAGAGGCGTATATTCGGATATGGTAATGCGCTATTTTCCAACCGTTTCGGGACAGTTTTACTATCAGTTCAACATCGGAAAAACGGCTTTTCTTGTGCTGGACGGCGGCGAGGACAAGCCCGATTCGGACATCGAATACTGCGGAATTGCCGATTATGACCGCTATCGAGAGCAGGAAGCCGAATGGCTGAAAAAGACCATACAATCGCCTGATTATAAGGACGCCGAAGCGCATATCGTTTTTCTGCACATACCGCCGACGGTCGGAAACTGGCACGCCAACGTGCATTTGCAGGAAACACTGTTGCCGGTCTTAAACGCTGCCAATGTGGATATTATGTTTTCCGGACATACGCATCGCTATTCCTACAACGAACCCAATGAACGCGCTAAATTTCCGATTCTCGTCAACAGCAATACGGCGTATGTGCTTTGTAAACTGAAAGACAACCGGTTATCCATGGAAGTTAAAGGAATAGACCCGAAAAATGACAGGAAACAGGAGATCGGGTTGTGACTTTGGTTAAGAAAAAAGGATTATAAATCAACAATAATCTCTCCATTTTTCCGTTTATCAAGAAAAGATTTTTCGATGAAAAGATACGGTTTTACAGTTTTTATTATATATTTGATATTCAATGCTTTGACGGGATGTAACGACATTGACGACTATTCCGTCAGCCCCGACCATCGGCTTTCGTTTTCGACAGATACGCTTTCGTTTGATACCGTTTTCACGACGATTGGCTCCATGACGAACTATTTTATGGTGTACAATCGAAACAGTAAGGCGTTGAATATCGAAGAGATACGTTTGGCAAGCGACGGGGCAAGCGGTTTTCGACTCAATGTGGATGGACGTAAGGGCGAGATTTTCAACAACATACCGATTTGGGAAAGAGACAGTCTTTTTATTGCGGTGGAAGTTACAGTCAATCCCAACGCTGAAAATCAACCGTTTGTGATTTATGATTCCGTGATTTTCACGACGAATGGCGTGCGTCAAGCCGTGCTTTTCGAGGCTTACGGGCAAAATGTGCATATTTTTCGGGGCGAAACGGTTTTCGATACGGACACCACGCTCACAGCCGAACGTCCTTATCTCGTGTATGACAGCGTTTTAATTGCCGAAAATGTTACGGTCAATATCGAAGAAGGAGTCTCATTTTATATGCACAATGGCGCGAAATGGAAAATTAACGGCGCCATCAAAGCCCAAGGTACTAAGGATAAGCCGGTTATATTCCGGGGCGACCGTCTGGGCGCGTTTAATTCCTTCACGACGTACGATAAAATATGGTCGCAGTGGGACGGCATCTATTTCGGCTCGCAAAGTTATGATAATGAACTGAATTACACGATGATACGCAATGGTATTTCAGGACTGACATTCTATGAATCGGAGCCCGACCGGAAGAAAATCACGATGAACAACTGCGTACTCACCAATATGGGTGCAAATATCTTATATGCAGTGAATTGTAACATGGAAATCATCAATTCCGAGTTGAGCAATGCGAATAACTATCTGCTGTTGCTTGTCGGCGGAAAATCCCGGTTTATCCATTGTACCATAACGAATTACATGCCGTCTATCACGGGTACGTCTGTCCGGATATATCCAACGCTCACTTTGTCGGATATGCTGTCCTTTTTGCCCGGAAATTCGGAAGACAGCCGCATATTCCCGGTGCAGGAAGCCTTCTTTGACAACTGCATCATTGACGGCTCCATGGGAGCAAATTCGGATGTAAAGCAGGAAGTTTTCAAGGGCGAAATACAGTTTTTTACCGACGAAAATTATCTGTACGGTGATGACGGACATTTTAATTACCGTTTCAACCACTGCATTATCAAGACGAAAGAAGTGATAAGTTTCAGATTTGAAGGATGTTTGTTTGCCAAAAGTCCGACCTATGTCAAATCAACCGGTCTCAACAAAGACAGAAGATCCGATTTCATTTATGATTTTCACCTGGACAGCGCTTCTATCGGGATAGGTCAGGCAAATCATTCGATATCAGAACTTTATCCGATAGACATGGACGGAATAGACCGATTGACAAGCCCTACGGGACCGACCATCGGCGCGTATGAATTTGTAGAACGAAAGGAAGAAGAAAATGATTGAGAAATTAAAGTATAAATTTCTGATTTTTATGAGTTTAATACTGACGATGCAGGGATTTAACGGGACATATTCGCAGACGACAGCCGGAAGTCAAAAATTCCGTGTCATGTTCTATAATGTTGAAAATCTGTTTGATACATATAATGATCCGAAAAAACAGGACGACGAATTTCTGCCTGACGGTCAGATGCGATGGAATAACAGCAAGTATTACACGCACTTGCGTAAAACGGCGCAGGTAATCAACGCAATCGGCGAGTGGGGGACACCTGCCGTCTGCGGACTTTGCGAAGTGGAAAACGATACCGTTATCGTTAATCTGCTGAATCGCACTCCATTACGGGAGCAACATTACAGTTATTGCATCACGACGGGCAGCGATGCGCGCGGCATCAACAATGCGCTGCTGTATCAGCGGGATAAATTCAAGTATCTGGGGCATGCTTCCCGACGTATCTACTTCACCAATAAGGCAAAACGTTCGCGTGATATTTTGCACGTTTGGGGAAAAATCATTAACGGCGAACAGCTGGATGTGTTTGTCTGCCATTTTCCGTCCCGTTCGTCGGGCGTGCAGGAGACGGAGCAAGACCGCATGGATGCAGCGAAATACCTGAAAAAACTGTGCGATTCTCTCTTACAGGATAATTTAAACGCTAATATACTGATAATGGGAGATTTCAACGATACGCCCGAAGACCGTAGTATGCAGTTTATCAAAAAGGGCACAAACCCGAAATACAATTTAGTCAATCTGTTTGAAGACGCCGAAAAACTGAATTTTCACGGTTCACACAAATTCCAGGGCGAGTGGTCTCAATTGGATCAAATGTTTGTCAGTCAGCATTTAAAGAAAATGTTGGCGGAAGGAAGCAATCTCATTTTTGCGCCCGATTTTTTGCTGACAAAGAAAAACCGGAAAGGCGAGCAATCTGTCTTCCGTAACTACGCAGGCGTCGCTTACAAAGGCGGATTCAGCGATCATTTACCGATTGTTGCAGATTTTTTATTTCCGATAAAATGATAAACAGGTTTTTATGGGTCACGGTTGTCCTTGTTGGGACGGTTTTTTCCGTTCAAACGCAAAATTTAGCCAATCCTTTCGATTTTCCGATGCAGTTGTCGGGCAGTTTTTGCGATTTGCGCGCCGGTCATTTTCACGCCGGCATTGACATTCGGACGCAAGGCACGGAAGGACATGCCGTTCACGCTGTAGCAAATGGCTATATATCAAGAGTTAGCGTCAGTCCGTCCGGATATGGCAACGCCGTTTATATTACGCATCCCGAAAGCAATTTGATTACGGTTTACGGTCATTTACAGCGTTTTACCAAAAATCTAACTCAAAAGGTCAAGGAACAGCAATACGCCCAAGAATCGTTTTCCATTGATTTGACGTTTGATTCCACGGAATTTCCTGTAAAGCAGGGAGATATTATCGCATACAGCGGCAATTCGGGCAGTTCGGGAGGACCTCATCTACATCTGGAAGTCAGGAATTTGGAGAATAATGAACTGATTGACCCGCTAACTTATTACAAATCAAAAATTCCCGATACCCGCAAACCCATTATTCGCGGAATAATCGTTTATCCGGTTGAAAATAAGGGTATTGCAAACAATAGCGCCCGAAAACAGAAAATAGATGTAACCTACGATGCAAATGAAAATCCTCTCATCAAAACGAATATTGAAGCGTGGGGAGATATAGGTCTGGAAATCAGGGCGGTAGATAGAATGAACGGTACGAATTTTTCATACGGCGTGCGAAATATTGTTGTGGAAACGGACGATACGGAAACTTTTCACAGCAATCCGCAACGTTTTTTCGTGGAAGAATCCAGGTATCTCAACACCTATACGGACTATGCGGAATGGTCGGAAAGCGGTCATTTTTACATCAATACATTCGTAGAACCCGGAAACAATCTGCGATTTATCACTGCCCGAAACGCGGGAATCATTTCGATTGACGAAGAACGAACTTATAATATAACATTTACATTGACAGATATTTATGGAAATAAATCCGTTATTCCGCTGAAAATCAAAGGAAAAGAACAGAAAATCAATTCTGTTGATACGGAAAACCTGCTTCTTTTCGGATGGGACAAGGATAACAGGTTTACAGATAACGGAATACGCCTCTCCATTCCTCCCGGCGGACTGTATAAAAATCTGTATCCGAATTATAAAATATTGGAATCCAACGGTTTCTATTCGCCCGTACATCAATTCCTTGATTTTCCCGTTCCGTTGCATAAGCCTGCCCAAATATCCATCCGCATTGACAGTCTCATTCCCGATTCCAACACCGACCAATACGGAATAGTCAAAGTGAAAAATGGAAAGATAACTTCCTGGATTGGTGGAAGTTACATGGATGGCTGGATGGAAGCGGATATTTCGGAACTGAGTTATTATTCAGTGAGCCGGGATACGGTTAATCCGGTTATAACACCCTTAAATACAGCAAAATGGCGGGAGAATAAACAGATAAGGATCAAAATATCAGATACTTTAAGCGGTATATATTCGTTCAGAGGCGAGATTGACGGCAAATATGCACTTTTTGAATATGACTCCAAAAATGCGTTGCTTAAATATACTTTTGACAATGAAAGAGTACCTCCCGGTTATCATCGCATAAAACTCACTGTAATAGATAGATGTAGAAATAAGTCCGTCTATGAAAATGCGTTTACCTGGTGATTTTTTGTTAGGACAACCGCGTGAAAAATTTTCCTTTGCCGGATGGATGTCGCAGGGATAGTCCTCGCGGTTGTCCGGTTTCCAAAATTGCTTTTTTAGACGGTTTTTCAAAAATTTTATGTACATTTGCCGAAAAATTAGGCAATGGAACATAAAAAATATCCGCTCGAACTCAATACAATGCCCGGTTTTGCAGGCAGTTCGGCGTATTATTTGCGGTACGAAGACCCGCACAACGACAAGGTGCTTGTTTCGCACGAAGCCAATGATTACTGGCGTAATGTGGATTTGTATCTCGGCGGCTCCGAACACGCCACGGGACACTTGATTTACAGCCGTTTCTGGAATAAATTCCTGTACGATTACGGCTATGTCAGGGACGACGAACCGTTCAAAAAACTGATTAATCAGGGCATGATTCAGGGACGTTCCAATTTCGTTTACCGCATCAAAAACACGAATAAATTTGTATCATACAATCTTAAAAATCAGTATGATACGATGGAAATTCACGTGGATGTGAATATCGTATCCAACGATGTGCTTGACATGGAGAAGTTTAAGGCTTGGCAACCCGAATTTGCCGATGCGGAATTTATCCTCGAAAACGGAAAATACATCTGCGGCTGGGCGGTCGAGAAAATGTCCAAATCCATGTATAACGTGGTGAATCCGGATGATATTATCGAGAAATATGGCGCTGATACACTGCGACTTTACGAAATGTTTCTCGGACCTCTTGAACAGTCGAAGCCCTGGGACACCAACGGCATAGACGGCGTTTTTCGGTTCCTGAAACGGCTTTGGAGTTTGATATATCATGGCGATAATCTATTGATTAACAATGATTTGCCGACCAAAGAGGAATTGAAGATTTTGCATAAAACGATAAAAAAAATCACGTATGACATCGAAAATTTCTCGTTCAACACCTCCGTTTCGGCGTTTATGATATGCGTCAATGAGTTGTACACCTCCAAATGCTCGAAAAAAGCGGTTATGGAGCCGCTTTCCATACTGCTCGCGCCGTTTGCGCCGCACATTGCGGAAGAAATTTACCACTTGTGCGGAAACTCGACGAGCGTTTGCGACGCCGCGTGGACCCTCTGCAACGAGGAATATCTGGTAGAAAGCGTTGTTACTTATATGGTTTCCTTCAACGGCAAGACCCGTTACAGCCTGGAAATTCCTGCCGAAGCGACCAACGCGGAGATCGAAAAAACCGTCCTGACGCACGAATTATCGGAAAAATGGCTGGAAGGCAAAACGCCGAAAAAGATGATCATCGTACCGAAAAAGATTGTAAATGTGGTAGTTTGACATGGAAAACGTATTTTCAAAAATCTATCATCCGATAAAGGATTACATTTTTATATTTGTCGGCACCGTGCTGTACGCCTTCGGTTTTATCGGTTTTGTGATGTCCTACGAAATCGTTCCGGGCGGTCTGACGGGCGTCGCTTCCATCATCTATTACGCCACAAATATCCCCGTATCAATAACTTACGCATTGGTCAATGTTCTATTGCTCCTTTTTGCCTTCAAGATAATGGGTAAAAAGTTTGTACTCAACTCTTTAATCGGAATCGTCGCCCTGACCTTGACGCTGATGCTGTTTGAATGGCTGTTGAAGGATAAGGTTCTTGTTCATAATCAGCCGTTTATGTCAATCGTAATCGGTTCGGCAATCGGCGGCGTAGGTTTGGGAATGATTTTTGCGGCAGGCGGCAGTACGGGCGGCACCGACATTGTGGGGGCGGTCGTCAATAAATACAGGAACGTTTCGATTGGCAGGGTGCTGATGTTCCTTGATTTTCTGATTATTGCTTCGTCGTATTTCCTGTTTCACAGCGTGGAAAAAATCGTTTATGGCTATGTCGTTGTATTTGTGGAAGTTTATATGCTTGATAAGGTATTAAACGCTAACAATCAATCTGTTCAATTTATGATTTTTTCCGAGAAATACGAGGAAATCGTTCATCATATTATCAATGATTTGCAGCGTGGATGCACGATTCTGGACGGTCAGGGCGGCTATTCCCGTGAAAATGTGAAGGTGATTGTGTTGCTTGCCAAGAAAAGCGAAAGCAGCATGATTTTCAGGTTTATAAAATCTATTGACAAACAGGCGTTTATCTCACAAAGTAATGTGCAGGGTGTTTATGGTGAGGGGTTTGATACGATAAAATCGTAGGCGGGCACAGTCGAAAAAATTATTTCTCTCAATCTGCATAAAATCACATTTTTCGTTCCTTTTGAAAAATAAAATCAAAGATTTACCGTTTTATTGTTAAAAATACATATTTCGGCATATATGAAGACAATAGTTTTTGCGACCAATAACAGTCATAAAATCAGCGAAGTACGGGATATTCTTTCGGAAAAAATCCATATCGTAAGTCTGAAAGATATCGGTTGTTTTGACGAAATACCCGAAACGGCTGATACCTTGACAGGCAACGCTTTACTGAAGGCGCGGTATGTCAAGGAACATTATGATTATGACTGCTTTGCCGATGATACAGGGCTGGAAGTGGAAGCATTGAACGGCGCTCCGGGCGCACTTTCGGCGCGCTATGCCGGTGATAATCACGATTTCAACGCAAATATGGAAAAACTGTTGAAAGCGCTTGAAAGCGAAAAAAACCGTAGAGCGCGCTTCAGAACAGTGATTGCATTGATTTTTGAAGGAAAAGAATATTTTTTTGAAGGAATTATTAACGGTCTTATTATCAGCGAAAAACGGGGAAAAACCGGATTCGGCTACGACCCGATTTTTATCCCCGACGGTTATGACAGGACTTTTGCCGAGTTGGGCACAGAAGAAAAAAACAGAATCAGCCATCGGGCGATAGCCGTCCGGGAATTGGCTGATTTTTTACAAAAACGATAAAACTTATGAAAGATAAATTATTGATATTATTGATATTATTCACTTTCCTGCCGCTGCATGCACAGCAAAACCGCGACTGGAAAACGTATCTGGCATACAATAGCGCTACGCAGGTGGAAGAAACTAACAATCAGGTATTTGTACTTGCAGACGGCGCTCTTTACAGTTACGGAATTGACGACAGCGAAATCGTTTTGTATTCCAAACAGAACGGACTGAATGATACAGACATCGGAATTATCAAATATAGTACTGATAATAAC
>JAITMT010000514.1 GCA_031277235.1 Tannerella sp. | reverse complement strand
TTCTCCCCGTCTCCCGTTTATCCCAATAAATCACCCGTATTTTTTTATTTAACATACATCAATTTTCGATTCAAAAAAACATCGTATCTTTGCACCCGATTTTAATGAAAAAAGGAATGCAGATGAACAAGATTTTTGACATACGTACATTGCCTTTGTGTCTGCCGCTGGAAACGGATATACATACGGCGTTTTTCTCCTACGAGTTGAGTGAAGGCGAGGAATACGGCACTGATAATTTGCCGCTTAATTTCATTCTGTTCGTATTGGACGGTGAAATCTCCGTGTGCTGCAACGAATTTTCCGGGCACCGCTTCCGCTCCGGTGAAATGACGTTGATGCAGCGTTCGTCAGCGGTCAGGATGCGGATTTTGCGCGACACCCGGCTGGTGATGTTTTATTTCGATACGTTCATTTCCGTTTGCGAGCATCATCTGTTTCGCGCCCTGCAGCCCGAAATTGCGAAAGCGACGTACCGCTTCAGTCCCGTCCCCATGCCCGAACCGATAAAGGCATTTCTGGAGCAACTTCTTTATTTTCAGTCGTTAAATTTAGTTTGTGCACACTTCAACGCCCTGAAACACAGGGAACTGTTCATTCTGCTGCGTCATTTCTGCTCGCGGGACGAACTTGTTGCGCTGATGGCGCCGCTCACCTACGAATCGCAGAGTTTCAGGACGAAAGTACTGGACAAATATCCGCAACTCACAACCGGACGCGTCTCCGAACTGGCAAGCCTCGTTGGGATGGGGCGGAAAAATTTCGACAAACGCTTCAACGAAGAGTTTGGCACATCGCCGGCTCGATGGATTCAGCAGGAAATTGCCAAGAAGGTGAAGATATTCCTTTCAACGTCGGATGTAACGATAGCCGATGCGATCGAAAAATTTCATTTCAGTTCGCCCGCCCATTTCAACCGGTTCTGCCGCCGGTATTTCGGGAAAACTCCGGGGGAACTGATGCGGGAAGCGAAGGAACTGCCGTTCACTTCGGTCTAAGGGTGGTCTCGATGACTTATAATTGTGTTAAGTGTACGCCCGTACATTAATAATTTTATAACATCATCCACAAAGCGTTCTTTCACATGTTTAAGGTATCCTTACGGTTAATTCGCCGAGTTTTCAACAAAATGTGGAAAACGCCGGTTCTTTTGCGGGAGGCGGCAGGTGAACAGGAAGTGTTAAAAATGCAAAAGGCGGCAAAAATGAAAATAGAAATATCAAAAAAGATAAAAACGGATTCCGAAAAAAGCCCGACCTTTGCACCCGTTTTCTTCAAGCGCTCGGGGGAGCGAAAATCCTGAAGAGAGCGATGAAATCGTAAATTTCAGTTTTGTACTTGAAAAATGGGGGTTTTGTACAGAAATAGGGTGGTTTTGTCAGTTGAAATGAAGAATTTATACAATTTTTAAGTTTAGTATTCTTAAATTAATGTATATTTGCACTGTATTTCAAGGTGATATAAGAGAAAAAAATAACCCGAAAGATACAAAGACGAAGTCCAAACGTGGATGACACAAGAGAGAGATAAAAAATATTAACAAAAATAACAAAATGAGGTGACCGAATCCTCGAAGAGAAATAGTTTTTTTTAGTAAAATGGATAAGGAGACTTTTGTTATAGGTCGGCGAAATCGTTGAAAAACCTCGATGAAATCGTGACTAACAAAAGCCTTTTCTTGTCAAATAGAGAGAGAATATGAAAAAAATAGCATTACTTGTTTTACTAATTTTAGGAACAAAGGTGTACGCGCAAGACATGGCGTTGAAGACAAACCTGCTTTATGATGCGACTACGACAATCAACGTAGGTTATGAAGTAGCGTTGGGCAAGAAGACGACATTGGACATTTGGGGAAACTATAATCCCTGGACGCTCGGCTACAAATGGATCGGAATCGAAGATGTACCAACCAGGCAGTTTGCCGAGAAGAGGGAAAAGAAATTGAAACACTGGATGGTGCAGCCGGAAATCCGCTGGTGGCTGTGCGAAAAGTTCAACGGACATTTCTTTGGAGTTCATTTACACGGAGGGCAGTTTAATGTCGGAGCCATGTCGTTACCTTTCGGAATCGGCAGATACGAATATGATTTTTCCGAAACGAATGTTGACCAGTACGGTCAGGCTTATCACGGCGACGCGGACTGGGGCAAATACCTCGGACGTTATCCGACGCAGATGGAAGTTGAAGGCGGCACGGTGAAGGGCGTACAATACAAGCAAGGCACGAAACCCTATACCGGCTTGGTAAATTATCTGGGTGAAGAAAGAGCAAACAACCAAATCATGTATGCCAATGCCGACCGCGACGGAATCTATACGAACAGTTTCGAGGGATGGTTTGTCGGGGCAGGCGTTTCCTACGGCTATCACTGGATTCTCACGCCACGTTTCAGCATGGAATTTACGCTCGGCGTCGGGTTTGCCTATCTGGATTACGAAAAAACAAGATGTACGGACTGCCGCCAGGTCATCGCTGAAGATACGGACTGGTACGTTGGACCGACGCGTCTGGGAATCGGGCTGGTTTGGATGATTAAATAATTAACGAATAAAAAAAATCAAAACGAAATATGAAAGTCTTATACACATTATTGGTTTTCGGATTGACACTCGGCATGACTGTCGAAGCACAGCGCCGTCCCGTCACACGTCAGCAGCAGGCAAGTGCAGCGCAGCAGAGAACGGAGCGCAATAACGCCGCAACAGCGACGCAGTCCGGGCAAAGGAGCAGCCGTGTGGTCTATCAAAAAAATTACATGAAGCAGCAGGGCGATTCGCTCGTCGTGGATATGGATATTGACATGACGCGGCTGAGCGTGCCGACCAATTTCGCGCAGATTCTGACGCCGGTCATCACTTCCGCAACCGAAGAAATAGAGTTGCCGAAAGTATATGTGCAGGGCGAAGCCAGAAATAAGGCTTTTATCCGGGAACTGGAACTGAACGATGCGGCATACCGCGAGTTTGAAAGCAATTTGCCATACGCCATCGTCAAGCCGAAAGGACGGTTGAACTACCGTATCAGCGTGCCCTACGAGCCGTGGATGGCGGAAGCGGCGCTCGACGTGGAGGAAGACCTGTGCGGTTGCGGCGACGAATCGAAGATTGCACATACGCGCGTTTTCGACGGTGTAACCAAGGACGTCATTCCGCAACCCATCTACAAGGTGCGTCCGCATCTGGCGTACATCCAGCCCGAAGTCGAGAAGGTCAAGGCGCGCCGGGAAATCGGCAACGCATACCTGGAATTTCCGCGCGGAAAGAACGAGATATATCCCACTCTCGGCGACAATCCCGTCGAACTGGCGAAGATTGACAACATGATCAAGACGATTTCCACCAACAAGGATATCACCGTACAGAGCATCAGCATGACAGGCTACGCATCGCCCGAAAGTTCGGAGCCGTTCAACAACGACCTGTCCCGCTCGCGCGCCGAGTCCCTGATGCGGTATTTTATGAACAACAGCGGGCTCCCCACCCATTACTTCGAGACGCGGATGGGAGGCGAAGACTGGGAAGGACTGCGCGTATTGCTCGAAGACTTCCCGCTGTCGAACAAGCAGGAAATTCTGAGCCTGATGAACTCCATCGCCGACTTTGACACCCGCGAACGCGCCATCAGCAAAGTGGGAGGCGGGCGTCCGTACAAGATCATATACGAACAACTCTATCCGAAACTCCGCCGCACGGTGTGCGAAGTGGATTATACGGTGAAGGATTTTTCCATCGAGGAAGCGAAACAGAATCTTGAATTTGCACCGCAGTTGCTCAGTCTGAACGAAATGTACCTCGTGGCGAACACCTACGAAGCGGGAAGTCCCGAATTTATCCGGGTGTTTGAAATAGCCCGGGAAGAATTTCCCGACGACCCGGTTGCCAATCTCAACGGAGCAGCGGCAGCCCTCGAAAAGGGGAACATCACCGCAGCGCAGAAATATCTGCAACAGTCCGACCCCTCGACCAACGAATATGCCAACAACATGGGCGTATATCAAATGTTGAAAGGCGACTACCGCGAAGCCGAAAGATACCTGAAACGCGCGGAAGCCGCAGGAATGGATGCAGCAAGACAGAATCTTGTCGAGTTGCGAAAGAAGATTGCTAATGTAAACAACCGTCGCGAAGCCGGCGTGGATGAAGAGGAAGTACCCGTTTCATCGCCGCAGGGGACAACAAGACGGAGAACTCAATAAACCCGTAATGAATTATGAATAACGTATTTAGCATAAATTTGAAAATGAAATTAAAACAATATGGATTATTAACAATTTAAAGGAAATTGCCTATGGAATAACAAAAGCAAGAGAGAAAATGAATAACAGAGAGTATTTAACAAAATTAAATTTATAACAAAAAGAAAAAATAACAAATTATTATTAAAATTAAATTATTTATTAACTTAAAATTTTTTAAAAGTATGAAATTAAAATCTTTATTTTTAGGAATGTTGGCTGCAGCCGTATTTGTTGGCTGTAACAACGAGAATGTGGTTGGGGGCGACCCCGATGAGAATCCGATTTTAGGCGGAGAATCTACTACGGCAACTTTTGACTTGAGGTTCTATCAGGCGCCTCAGACGTTTGCGCACATACCCGAAAATGAGCAAACTCCTGCAGGAGATGCTGCGCTGTTCATTTACAAAGCGGACGGAACTCCGGAAGCGATGATTTATGCGAATAATGCTGAGTGGACTGATGATGACTCGAATGGTAATGGTGGTCCAGACTATGGTAACCTTTCAACTGCACGGAAAATTACGGTTAAATGTAAATCCGGCGACAAGTTGATTTATTTGGCAGCAAACCTGGGAGACCAGTTGTTGATTGATCACAATTATGCCGGTTTGGCTCACACGGAAGCTAATTCCTGGTTAGGTCAGGACTGGTCTTTGACACCCGGTATCACCATGCCGAATTTGAATAAAGCCGTATGGTCATTGGGAGCAACAACTTTCCAGATCGGTGCACCCGTATTGACAAACACTCCGGGTGTTGCCGACGGCGTTATCCTGGCATTGGCTAATGCAGGTAATCCCGGAGCAGCAGGCGCCAGCGTGGTGCAAACAGCAGCTACTCCTGCCTATTTGCTGAGCAACTGGGGAGATGGCGCTTATCCCGTGAACGAAGGCGGTGATAATGCGTATAACTCAACCGTTAAGTTCAATTTGAAACCGAACATTGAAGCGCTTGTATCCCGTGCGACTACTCCCGACGCCTCCAATGCAAACGGAAAAAATGCCCTGCTTATCAACGTTCAACGTTCTTTGGCGAAAGTTTCCGTGGAAATTCAACCCGGTGCAACCGGACCGAATGCAGCAGGTGGCGGTTCCAATACCGGTACGGTTTTCTTTGCGCCGTCGGATAAATGGGCGCTGGGTAACATCAACATGTCGGAATATCCTTTCCAGAAGTTTTCGGGTAACAGTGTACAGGGAACCCTCTTCAACGAGACTACTCCCATTTGGCCCGCGGTTTCCAATCAGAACTGGGTGGCGAAATTAGACAACCAGCGCTGGGTGCCCACAGGACTGTCTTATGCCGATGGAGGCTTGGATGTCATGCAGGTCCGGAATAGGATTAATACGGGTTATACCCCAAACCAACTTTTTGGCAGTGGAAACCGTGTAATGGCTACCGAAAACAACCACGACAGCACCTGGAATCATTATTCTTCGTTTGTTGTATTTGGAGCCGTATATACTCCGAGAACTTATGTAACGGGCGTGTCCAATGTGGGTAACGTAACGATGTCACCGGTTAACGCCGCCGGAACTGCACTTGATTATGCTACACTCGGTATTGATACGATGTATTATGTACAGTCTTATGGCGACAGCGGCATGTTCTTCCTGGGCAGCACGGCATTGCAGCAGTATATTGCCTGGTCTGTCCTGAAACTCCCTGCTACGGTAGATCCGCTTACAGATACGGATGTTGATTCCGTGCTCAATGTCATGAGAACATCGGCGCACGATGATGTACAGGCTGACCTTCAGGCATACTATCGGGGCAATTGCTTCTACCGTGTATGGATTCGCGATGCAGACGGAACAACGGCTCAGAACAAGATTCTGGTTCGCCGTAACCACATCTATGCAATCAGTGTACTGAGGTTTAAAGGTCCCGGTATCGGTGACCCGGACGATATTATTGACCCGGACGAAGAAAAACCGGAACCCATCGAAGAAGCGGATACCTACGTAACGGCGTCTATCCAGATCGTGCCCTGGCACAGAGTTGATCAAATTGTTGAACCGGTTCTTTGATAATCCAGGGATTAAAATCCGTAAGTTATTAATTGACTAAATGATGTCGGGGGTTCGGGAGAACCCCGTTCCCCCGACTTTTTTTCAAACAAAGCCCTCCCCCGACCCCTCCGGCGAGAGGAGAAAGAAAAGAAACGAGGGGGAGAAAAAAGGAAAAGAGAAGTCCTGACCCGACTCTCAAAGTTTCCATCCCCTTGAGGGAGGAACGAAGGAGAGGGTTTGAAAAAAAGAGGAAAACAGAAAAGAAGAAAACGTAAAAACAAGATTTTTTAAATGAATATAAAACAAATCGGTATGGAATGTGTGAAAAAGATTGGATTATTGCTCTGCGCATCAGCACTTTTCGCGATGCAGGGTTGTGTCAGGAACAGTCTCGAAGATTGTCCCCCCGAGATTCGATATGGCTTGTCGTTCGACTATTTGCTTCATACCGTTGACGTGAATGGAAACAATATCTATAGCGAACTTGCGGATGACCGGTTTTACGAAGACGTTGACAAGATGTATCTTTATGTCTTTGACAACACGACGGGAATGTGCGTGTTCGCCGATACAACCTTGACGGGTCCTTTCCCGGATGGCTATGTCTATCAGGGCTGGCAACCCGGCTCGGGCACATACGATATCATCGTCTGGGGCTGGGGACGCAATACCGGCAACCTGACCCTCAACCGGAGCACGGGCACGATTCCCGCAGCCATCATACCGGGACAAACACACATCAGCGTCGCACGCTTCATTTTGAACGAACTGAACAACAGTGTAAACGACAACGTTTACGGCAAAATAGAGAAAACATTCTATGGAGAAATCCAGAACAAATATATATCTCCTTTCTTCTCGGACGTGGATACGGTGGAACTGATCAATATATCGAAACTGGTCAGGGTTATTATTCCCGACGCGGAAGAAGCCGGTATTCCCGACTGGGAGAACAGTATAAAAATAACCATCGAAGGGGATAACGGCTCCTATCTGTTCACGCCGGGCGTCAGTTCACCCCTCAGGGATCCTGACCCCGACCAAAACCATGTGATTGACAATCCCTATCAGACACTTTATACCGACAGTGTATTGAGAGCGGATCCCATTCCCCGTTTTCCGAGGAATTACAGGGGCATCACGGATATTGATTCGGGTTTGGTGGTTGATATTTCCACCTTGAGGCTGATTGCAAGCGACCCGAATATGAAACTTGTCATTACGTGGCCCGGCCTTGACAAGCCTTTGGTCATTCCCCTGATGAAATTGTTGGAGGACGCACTTGCCATCGGTCTTTTTGACGATTTCAGCGCGGATAATTTGCAAAGGCTGTTCGACAGGATAGACCAGTGGGAGATCATGTTCAATATCACGGACACGTATGTCAGCGCATCCATCGGAATCCAGTGCGGATGTTCGATTCTGGACTGGCATGTGGTAGTGCAAAGGGTATCGGTCGGCGGTATTTTACAGTAGAAATGAAAATAAAAGAATAACGTGTGTAGCATAGATTAGAAAAAAAGAGACGATTATGAATATTAAATATTTTTATAAAAGGACGCTTTACATACTGTTTGCCGTGTTGCTGCTGGCAACGGTCTCGGACTGTACGGACGAGCGCGTGCCCGTGGGTCCGGAAACGGAAGAAGGCAAGGATGTGTTGCTGGTGCTGAATCTGGAAGGCTTGTTCGGTCCGGAAGGCATTCCCAATACGTATGCCTTGACGCCCATCGGCGATCAGCCGGGTACGTTTCCCGAAGATTCCGTAGAGGACGTAACTGTTTTCATCTTCAACACAAGCACCGGCGCTTGCGAAAAGATTATGCAGGGCGCATATCCGACTTATAATCCCGTAGGTCCGGAACTGGTGAAGTCCGGCAACAAGAACATCATAGCCGTCGTGAACGGCAACAGCCATTTTAGCCCGTTCTATACCACGGGTGACGAAGCATCCATCTCTTATCTGCAACTTAAACGTCTGCTTACGGATGAAATCACGACCAATATACTGCCTGCGGCTCCATTCCTGATGACCGGGGAGACGAGCGCCAATCTCCAACCCAATATGCCGGCAAGCAGTCCCAACAATGTAAATATCGCGGTGGAACGCGCCGTGGCAAAAGTGAAAATCTTTGTAACCAAAAGCGGAAATGCGGCGTCGCATACGCTGTATCTTCACCGGATAACGCTCAATAGAGGCGCCCGGCAGGTATCGGTTCTCGAAAACGGTCCCAGCGCTACCATATTGTATGATATAACTTCGCCGGCGACGAGTTTCCAGCCCTATACGGGAGGGACGGTCGGAACGGCTGCTCCCGATCTCGCCATTCCCCTATTCACGGCATACGGACCGTCCGGCAATTTCAGCATGTTGGCGGATACGTTCTATACGTTTGAGTCGCTTCAAGACCGCGACACAACACATGCCGTGTGCTTTGATTTTGAAATAGGGGTGAACTCGCCGACCAACATACGCTCTTGCCGCGTTTATCTGGCGGAAGATTCGATTTCGGCGACCGAAGCGCTCTATAACGTGTACCGGAACCATTGGTATAATTTGTATGTGAATATTATAGATCCGGGTATGGACTCGGTTGAAATAAAAGTTATAGCCACCCCGTGGAATGTGGCTGATACGATCCGTGGGGTTGTGGGTGATGGCCACGAACTCAAGTGGTCGGAGCCTTTCAAACTCGTGAAATATTACAGCGAAGACGATACGACCCGCTATCCCGGCTCTTCCCAAATGCTTGCCATTGACACGCACAGCAAGGGCGCGTCGTGGATAGACCTCCGCGTAACCGAGGATACGCCCTGGGATCTCAATTTCACCGGCGGCGGCACCCGTAACGCCGGCGCGATATTCAGCGCCGATACGGGCAAAACATGGGTTACTTCCCTTGCAGGCGTCGGAGACTTTGAGTGGCACAGGATATACATCTATCGTCCCTACGTGGAAAACAGCGAAGACTACAGGAACGGTCCCGTGGCGACGCTCCGGGTAAGGGATAATACGAAACCGGGCAGCCCGATGCAAACGGTAAAGACGCTTGTCGTGCAGCCGCGCGATTCCCTGATCTTCCCGACGAACAGTTACGTGCTTCGCCCCTTCCAGTATAGCGGCTCTTCTTTGTCGGAGGCTTATATTCCGCTCAAACCGGTGTACGATTTCTGGGAAGACTTTATCTATGCAAATGGCGGCACGATTCCGCTTCCGGCAACTCCGGGTGATTTGAGTGTCGCCCTGGACTGGAAAGACAAATCCGGAAATGTGATACAGAATCAAACCGGTATAGCGGTTATCAATCCCAACAACCGCAATGAATCCTATATCAAGGTAGAGGCGGGAGAAGTTCAGGGTAATGCCGTGATCGTGTTTAGAATCAATGGTGCTATTTATTGGAGTTATCATCTCTGGGTGACGGAATACAGTCCGTATGAACCTGCGGGACAGATTCTTTACCAGACACCCCAAAATATAAAAAATGTCTTTATGGACCGTAATCTCGGCGCCATGGATACTGTATATAATTCTGCCGGTAATTTTCCGGGAATTCCCTATCAGTTTGGCAATAAAAATCCGAACGTGTTTAGAGAGACTACCTACTGGGATGTGAACAATGTGAGCCATAGTGGTGAGACTATTACTTCTGGGATATCGCCGGCTACTACTGTACTGAGACCGCGTGAAAGTATTCCTGCCATGCTTCATGCTATGCGCTATCCTATCCTGGGTGTCCCGAGTGGTATGATAGCTGTAACGGTGGAAGAGCCTTATATCTGGCGTACGAAAGGCGGTAATAAAACGGCTTACGACCCGTGTCCCGAAGGATACCGGGTGCCGCAGCAGGAATCTTCCGGAGCATTAAGTTCGCCGTGGTATGGCGCTATTTTCCAGCAAGGCACCGGCATTTTCCAGGAAGGCTTTTACAGCAATGATCTCAATTATTTCCCCCGCAATTACATTAATGGCGGCAGCGGCTCCAATGTTACAGTCTTTAACGGCGCTTATTACTGGACGTCGTTCTGGGATCAAAGTATCCCCAATAATGCCGATGCTTATGGAATGTCCGTGATTTCGGCGACTCCCGTTGCGACGAATCCGTTTGCTGCGACTCACAAAGCGACGGGCGGTTATATCCGCTGTACGGTGGATAAGAATTATCTCGAGCGGCGGCTCGGCAATAAGTTTGGCAGGTATGCGGCGGATATTTTGAATAATTTATAATGAAAAGATATATGTTCAATTTTATTGAACGGCAAAAGTGTAATAATGAATAATGAGACTTTTGCATTTGTAATGCATAATGAATAACGTTTTTTTCTAATTTATCTCTTTAGCAGGAGAGTTTCGTAGCGTTTGAAAATCCTTTCGAACGCTACGTTGTTTTTTGGACGGGCTGTGCGAAAGCGCGGGGTATATATTGCTTTGAAAACAAAAAAAGGCTGCCTTCCGGCAACCTCTTTTCCCTGATTTTCATACATTTATGATAATGTCGAAACTCTTTTTTCCTTGATACGCGCTTTTTTACCCGTCAGTTTGCGCAGGTAATACAGCCGCGTGCGGCGAACTTTACCTCTCTTGTTCACGGCGATACTTTCGATAAAGGGCGATTCTATCGGGAAAATCCTTTCCACGCCCACGTTTTCGGAAACCTTGCGGACGGTAAAACGTTTCTTGTCGCCGTGTCCCGAAATGCGTATCACCACGCCGCGATACTGCTGGATACGTTCCTTGTTTCCCTCCCTGATGCGATAGGACACGGTAACCGTGTCGCCGCTTGAGAATGCGGGATGCTCTTTCTTAGTGGCAAACGCCGCTTCTGCAACTTTAATTAAATCCATTGTTCTATAGCTCTTTATATGTTTATAATCCAACAAAACGCAACATAACGGACATCACTTTTTCCGGCAGCGGTTACGTAAAGCGGGCGCAAAGGTAGTGATTATTTTTTACTTTGCAAACTTTTCCCGGAATTTTTCAGGGCGGTAGATTCAACTACTGAATGCAACTTTTGATTCTGCAAAGATAGGAAGAAAATTTCTTTGGGTGAATAAAAATTTAATTTTGCTCTTGGCCTGTTATTTAATTTATACTGTATCTGTTTGATATATTGATTATTAATCATATTAAAATTTGTTGTCTTCGGAACATACTGTCTGACAAGCTTGTTTGTATTTTCAATAAGTCCCTTCTCCCATGAAGAGTAGGGGTGTGTAAAGAAAACACTTGTTTTCAGTAGTTTGGCTATATTTT
>JAITMT010000128.1 GCA_031277235.1 Tannerella sp. | reverse complement strand
CGTCATTTCCGTAAACGCCGACCAACTGTATGCCCAAATCCCAGTTCTTGAACGTAAAAGTATTGTTGAAACCGTAGGTGAATTTCGGTTCCGGATTACCGATAAAAGTACGGTCGGCTTCGTTAATCACTCCGTCTGCGTTTTCGTCGGAATAAATTAAATCTCCGATCCATACGCCCGAGCCTTTGTCGATGGGTAAATTGTTATATACCGGCGTGCGGACGATTTCTCCTCCGTCGTTAACGATATAGAAGTCGGTTGCCTTTTCGTAGCGTCCAATCACCTTGTATCCGAAGAACTGACCGATAGGCTCGCCAACAATGGAGCGGCTGATAACCGAGTTCTGGTCTCCGAAATAGTTGCCGTTGGCGTCACGCACGTCCTGTCCGGTGGATGTATTCAAGGTCAATACCTTGTTGCGATTCAGGGAAAAGACGATATCCGAAGTCCACTGAAAGTCCTTGGTTACAATGTTTTGGGTATTCAAGGTGAGTTCAAACCCCTTGTTTTCCAAAGAACCTAAATTTACCCAGGGCAGTAAGGACAAACCGCTGTTGGAAGGCGGCTCCACGCCGATGTATGTCGGCAGCGACGCCTGCATCAGGAGGTTGTTTGTTTTCTTGTAATAGAGATCCACAATCAGGTTGACGCGGTTTCGGTACAAACCCAAATCAAAGCCGATGTTTGCAGAACTGGTGCTTTCCCATACCAAATCTTCGTTGGGCGTGTTGCCGGGTACCAGTCCTGTTCCCCAGGTAGAGCCTTTGGCGCCATATACGGGCAGCCAGGCATGATTGTCGGGTATGTTTTGGTTACCTACCAGCCCCCAACCGGCGCGGATTTTCAAATTGCTGATGATTTCATGGTCGCGAAGGAAATTTTCCTGCGATGCCCTCCATCCCAACGCAAACGACGGAAACCATCCCCAGCGGTTTATGGGAGCGAATTTCGAGGAACCATCCCGGCGCAATGTGGCGGTCAGCAAATATTTATCGTCGTACGAATAGAACAGGCGTCCGAAATAAGATAGCAATGCACTTGAGCCCGTGTAACCGGTGGCTTCCGCTTTGGTCGGGTCGCCCAGATTGATGTCGGTGGCTCCGTTTACAGGTAAACCCTGACGGCTGCCCTGCAAGTTTTCCCACGTGGATTTCGACATTTCCTGTCCGAGCATCGCCGTAACTCTGTTCACGCCGAACAGTTTATCGTAGGTAAGAATATTGCGCCAACTGTAATAGATGTTATACTGTTTCGTATCCGATCTGAGATTGAAATCTCTGTAATCCCAGGTTGCCAGATTGTAAGTCGGCTCGAAACGGTAAGTGTTGTAGAAATTCACATCGAAAGAAAACTCCGTCCGGTAGGACAATCCTTTCAAGATATCCAGTGCTCCCGGAGGAGTCAGTTCCAGAAAAGTATTTGCCCGAGCTCCGGTGTTATAGTTGCGATTGTCAAACATCAGAGCCTTTGCGATCGGATTGGTGCCTCCGCCGGTGAACTGACCTTCGGGCATACCGTATGAGCCGTCATTGTTGCGAACAGGCACGTTGGGACCGGCGCCGATGGCTCTCAATACCAAATCCTGGTTGGATACGGTGAGTTTCTGATTCGTATTGGAAACGGCAAAATTAACGCCTGCATGCGCCCATTCTTTTACCTGCGAATCGAAACTGCCCGACAAACTCAAGCGCTTAAATCCGGAACCTTCGGCGATACCGTCCTGATTGGAATAGCCTGCCGACAAGTTGTAGGTGATATTGTCGCTTCCGCCCGAAATGGAAAGGTTGTGATTTTGCATCATCGCCTGATTGAACAACTCGTCCTGCCAGTCGGTGCCCGGTCCCAACAAATCGGGGCGTACAAAATAACTGCTGGGATTTTGCAAACCGTTGTCAGCCCGGAGATTGCTCACGGTTGCATATTGTTGCAAGTTCAGCACGTCTAAGCGAGTCGGCAATTCTTCCCAGCCGAAGTAACCGTTGTAATTAATCACAGCCTCGCCCTTTTTTCCTCTTTTAGTGTTGATAATAATTACGCCGTTGGAAGCCTGCGCTCCATAGATAGCCGTCGCCGAAGCGTCTTTCAAAATGTCCATCGAAACGATGTCTTGCGGGTTGATTGCCGCCAGCGGGTTGGTATAGGCGGATGTTCCGCCGTTAATGATCACGCCATCAATGACATAGATGGGTTCCGTGGAAGCATTGATCGAGTTGATGCCTCGGATGCGGATGGAAGAACTTGCGCCCGGAAGACCGGAGTTTTGCGTAACCTGCACGCCTGCGGCGCGTCCCTGTAACACCTGATCAAGTGTTGTGGGCACGGAGCGTGTAATAGCATCGGACGAGACCGAGGTTACAGCCCCCGTCAAATCGCTCTTTTTCATCGTGCCGTAGCCGACTACCACGACTTCTTCCAGCGAGACGGCGTCTTCGGAAAGCGTAATGTTAATCGTGCTCCGTCCTCCTACATCTACCGTTTGCGTAACGTATCCGATGTAAGAGAAATTGAGTTTCCCGTTGGCGGGAACGCTGAGTGTGTAATTCCCCGAAGCATCGGTAGATGTTCCGGTTGTAGTGCCGGGTACGGATACCGTGACGCCTACAATCCCTTCGCCTGCTCTATCGCTCACAATTCCAGTAACGGAAATATTTTGCGACCAGGCAAAAATCGGTACCGTTATCATCCAGAATAACAGTACTTTTCGTTTTGTGATTTTTAATTTCCTCATATTTAACAAAAATTTAAGTTTTTATATATTCTCCTTTCTAAACACCTCCCGCCTATTGCCTTTCGCCTCACACCTACAAATAAGTCCGCTTCAATTCGCCCCAATCAACCGCCATTTTTTCGAGCACAATACCCGCATCCAGTACGCGGAAGCGCAAAACATGCTTACCGGCTTCGCCCAGCGGCATTTTGGTGGCGGAACGGATGATTCTTTCGCCCTGCCAGGCGCCCAGTTCGCCGCGATAATGACCGTTGAAATTCACGACCGTCTCCTGGGCGCCGTTGATGGAAAGCGCGTAACGCAAGCCCTTGTTGGCGTTGAAATTGAGCGTTGGAGCCAGATAAACAATGATTTTGACGCTGTCCACGGCGTTTTGCGTTTCAAAATCGTATTCGAGATAAACGTTCTGTTTTTCGGGATTTTCGGTGTTCGGCAAAGTCGTGATTCCATCCTTCGTTTTGCCGAAATCCGGTATAATCGTCCATTTTGCGGTTTTTCCGTCCGTTTTACGGGTGAAATCTGCTGCTTCAAAAGTTACATAGCCGTCGTTTTCGATCGCAGGCGACGCGGTTTTTTCGGATTTCTGCGAACCGGTTACGTATTCAACCGACGGCATCGTCTGCACTTCCGGTTGTTGCCAGTAGGTATATCCGATATGCGTTTGCGACATCATCTGATCCCATTTTCCGTCTGCAATGTCCGTATGGTAATGCAACGTCAAAAGCGAATCGAGTTCATAGTGTTTTTTCACGCGGTCAGCCCAGATATTGGCTTCGGGATTGTTTTCGGCGGCTAATTTTTTGTTTTTCGCGTGCGCAAAATACATTTCATACAGATTGCACATCGCATTGACCGGGAACGAAACGAGTTCGTCAAAACAGTCTTTCGTTTTGTCAGGCATCAGATTGTACAGTCTCAAAGCCCTGTAATTCAAATTTTTATAATCGTTCAAAACCCGTTCCCATTCGTTGTAGTTTTCCAGACTGTACGTATCGGCGTTCAACAGTTCGGGCGTTACGCGGGTTGCGTATTTGCATTGCAGATTCAGAATTTCTGCCGCCTCACGGGCGAATTTTTCACCGAATTGCTGCACGCACCATTTTTCCGTATATTGCTGTAAATTGTTGGAATTAAATTGATTGGGATTCCAAGCCATATCTAAAAAGAATGAAATCGGAAATTCCATCGGCTTCAAATCGCCGACATTAACCACCCAAAGTTTGCGAACTCCATAATTGTAGCATAAACTCATCTGTTCCCAGACACGCTGTATTTGCGTAACATTCAACCATTTATAATTTCTCGGACCTCCGACGTAATCGAAATGGTAATACATTCCGTAGCCACCCGAGCGCGGTTTGGCGTCGAGGTCGGGCAATTTGCGCACGTTGCCCCAGTTATCGTCGCAGAGCAGCAGCGTAACGTCGTCCGGCACGCGCATGCCCCTGTCGTAATAATCCTGCACTTCCTTGTATAGCGCCCAAACTTGCGGAGTTTCTTTAGCCGGTTTCTTAGTAACATCCTGAATAATAGCGCGCTGGTCGGATACGATTTTTTCAAGCAGCGAAATATTGGCGTCTTCGCTCATCGGCTCGTCGCCGTCGCCGCGCATCGCGATGGTAACCACTTTTTCCCAGTCTTTCATGCGTTCCATGCCGCTGCGCCAGAACTGTTGCAAGTTTTTCGCGTTGGTCTGGTAATTCCACGCGCCGCCGTTTCCGTAACGCCGCCATTCGTCGTGGGCGCGTCCCATCGGCTCGTGGTGCGAAGTTCCGATGATGACGCCCATTTCGTTTGCCAGCGTTCCGCTCCGCGCGTCGTCGTCGTAAAAGGCGTTGCCCCACATCGCGGGCCACAGGAAATTGCCTTTCAGACGCAAAATCAGTTCAAAAACGTTTTCGTAAAAATCGCTGTTGAAGCCGCCGAAAGTCTCCTTTGACCAGCCCGACAGCGCAGGCGCTTCGTCGTTCAGGAAAATGCCGCGCAATTCCACAGCCGGTTCGCCGTCGGTGTATTTTCCGCGCCGCACGAACAAATTTTCCTGTCGCTCCACCGGCACGTCAGCCCAGTAATACCAGGGCGAAACGCCGATTTGAGCCGACAGTTCGTAAATGCCGTAAATCGTTCCGCGCTTGTCGCTGCCTGCAATGACCAGTGCAGACCGGATGTTTGCAAACGGAGCGTCAACAACCTGGATGATGAATTTTTCGCGTTTGCCCTGCAAATCTTTAAGGTCAATTTTTCCGTTTTGCACCAATTCATCAATGAATTCCGACTGTCCCAATGTTCCGATAAGTACCACATTCATCTGAAGTCCCTCCGGCATATAACCGGTAACGCGCTCAAAATCAGCCCTCAATGTCTGGGTTGCCCGCTGTACGCCTTTGTCGGTATCGCTCGCCAGCACGCCCGCAGCCCTTCCGTCCACCACAAGCGGGAAATCAGAACTTCCGCCGCTCGTGAAAACAAATCGCTCAGTAGCCAAAACGCTCATCGCCGAAAGGCTGATAATAAACAAATATAAAATCTTTCTATAAATGCTCAATATTTTACCCAGATTTAGCAATCCGTCAGGATTGCATCGCTCGGTAGAAAATATATTCCGTTGTTGGTTGCATTCCATACGGAATGCATCCTGCGGATGGATTGCCTTTCTACCGAGCGACGCATCCCTGACGGGATGCAAACTATCTTGAATATAATGTAAAGAATTTATACTGTGGATGTTCAATGTTTTATCCCAATTTTGCAATCCGTCAGGATTGCATCGCTCGGTAGAAAATATATTCCGCTGTTGGTTGCATTCCGTACGGAATGCATCCTGTGAATGGATTCCCTTTCTACCGAGCGACGCATCCCTAACGGGATGCAAACTATCTTGAATATAATGTAAAAAATTCATACTATGAATGTTCAATGTTTTATCCCCATTTTGCAATCCGTTAGGATTGTATCGCTCGGTAGAAAATATATTCCGTTGTTGGTTGCATTCCCTACGGAATGCATCCTGTGGGTGGATTGCCTTTCTACCGAGCGACGTATCCCTGACGGGATACAAACTATCTTGAATATAATGTAAAAAATTCATACTATGAATGTTCAATGTTTTATCC
>JAITMT010000115.1 GCA_031277235.1 Tannerella sp. | reverse complement strand
ACTGGTAAGACCATAAGGGGGAAGATGCTTAAAGCTATAGAAACAAAGATAATCGTTCGACCCTATTACCTTATTGGTGACCTTAATCAGTTCATCGCCTTCTATTCCGTCCACATTTCCCGATGTGAGTTTTACAAATCCGTCGTCGGCGTCCAACGAGTATGTCGCCGGATAAAAAAAGTTGTCCAAATTTGTATATACATGCAGTGACTGGTAAGGCGAGTAAAAATTTTCATAATATCCCTGCTGTTCATAATACGGATGCAGATTGGGATATGCAAACATGCCTTCGTCGTTGTTGAATCTGACCTTTCCAACAACTAAATTGTTGGAATAAAAATAGTTGTACATCGTTATGCTTGATTTTTCAAGATTGACAGTATGATCGGTTCCGTAAAAGAATTTCAACGGATTCAGGCTTCCGGTTTCAACTGTGCAGTCTATCTGTTTTAACAAGGGTACCGCTCTGTCGGTCGAGTCGGGCGTATAGGCGAAATCATATTTCCTGATCTCCGTGTAATAATTGTAACACCGTATGCGGTTGAGCAACCGCCTTTCAGCAACGTCCATGCCTAATTCATATATGCTGCTTACGTTGTCGTACCTTGCAGCATAATCAAATTTTATTGATGCGAAGTAGTGTCATGTCAACGCTATAATGTCGCAAATTAATATTACCTTTGACGCGAATTTCAAATTTTTGTGTCATGGAAAAATATATAGTATCTTTAAACGAAGAAGAGCGCCTGTATTTGCATGAAATCACGCGCAAAGGCTCACATAAGAGTCAAAAAGTTTTAAATGCCTTGATTTTGTTGAATGTCGATGTCAATCGCCCCAAATCATCCAAGTCGACTAATGAGAGCATTTCTAGTCATTTGAATATTAGCATGAAGAAAATAGATCGTGTTAAAAAACGATTTGTCGAAGAGGGGATTGAAGTTGCACTCTGCGGTCGTCCCAAAAATCGCGAATATACAAAGAAGGTAGATGGTGATTTGGAGGCTAAACTGGTTGCCATAAGTTGCAGTGAAACTCCCGAAGGCTTTGCTCGCCGGTCTTTGCGTATGCTTGCCGAAAAGGCTGTTGAACTGGAATATGTGGATAGTATTTCCCACGAAACAGTTCGTCGCACTTTAAAAAAAACGAATTAAAACCGTGGAAAAAGGAAGGCTGGATCATACCTCCATTGCAAAATGGTGATTTTGTTGCGAATATGGAAAATGTTCTTGAGGTTTATAAACGTCCTTACGACGAAAATCACCCCGTTGTCTGTATGGATGAATCGCCCAAACAGCTCATCGGAGAGGCGATAGAACCTGTTGCGGCTAAGCCGGGCAGCTTGGAAAAACAGGATAGCACATACGTACGCAATGGTGTGTGTAACATTTTTATGAGCAATGAACCCTTATCCGGAAAACGTCACGTGAAAGTAACCGAAAAAAAGAAACAGGAAGACTGGGCTGAATTCGTGGAAGAGATAGCCGCTCAATACCCTGAAGCAGAAAAGATAACCTTGGTTATGGATAATTATGAAACTCATAAGCCGGGGTCTTTATATGAAACATTTGCCGCAGCGAAGGCTAAATCAATTTGGGACAGATTTGAATTTGTCTATACTCCCAAGCACGGTAGTTGGCTCAATATGGCTGAAATAGAATTAAATGTGTTGATGGGGCAATGTCTTTCCGGAAGAATTCCCGATATAGACAAGATCAAAAAAGAAGTAAAAGCATGGCAGGATGCCAGAAATAATAAAAAGGCGAAAATAAACTGGCAGTTTAACACTGATGATGCCCGAATTAAGTTAAGGAAACTATATCCAGTCACTGAATTTGCGACTTCTGATACGTGACATGACAGTAGTTGGGCTAAGTGATATTTTTCGACAATACCAACGCGCTTGCCTACGTACCGACCATTCTCACGATATGCGGGGTCATGGAACGTATGCGCGCGCAGGGACGTCATACGCCGCAATTTGCCAGCCTGTTAAACTCTTCATCCGCAGCCACGCTCC
This sequence comes from Tannerella sp., assembly GCA_031277235.1. Taxonomy (GTDB): domain Bacteria; phylum Bacteroidota; class Bacteroidia; order Bacteroidales; family Tannerellaceae; genus Tannerella. The sequence goes on along the minus strand of JAITMT010000115.1, from coordinate 1,250 downwards.
AGCAGTTGTACGACGGAATCTATAAAAAAGGACTGTATCAGGAACTCTGGTTCAAATGGAAAGGAAAACCGTTAGCATTGTGTTCCGACCAGAATCTTTCCGCCGAATGCCGCACTTTCTTCACCCTGCGTCATTCGTGGTTCGACACGCGGCAGGGGTGGTTTGGCGACGGAAAGGATAAATGGGCGTGGGGCGACTATTACCCGCAAAAATTCGGATGGCACGAAAATGCGTCGATGCCCGAACAAATATCGGTTTCATCAGCCACGCATCCTACTTCCAACATCGGGCGCAGTTACAGCAACAGCCTGCAACCGTCGGTATTCCGCTCGGGCGAAGGGCTTTTCTTTGCCGAACAATGGCGACGCGCACTGGAAGTAAATCCCGAAATTATTTTCATCACCGGATGGAACGAATGGATAGCCATGCGTTTCATCGACGGAGCGGCAGGTTCCTTTCTGGGAAAACGGATATACGCAGGCGATACCTATTTCGTCGACCAGTACAACGAAGAATACAGCCGCGATTTAGAACCGATGCGCGGCGGATTCGGCGATAACTATTATTACCAGATGGTGGATTATATTCGCCGCTACAAGGGCGTACACGCCATACCCGCAGCCGACGGACAGCACACCATCACCATCGACGGCGATGCAACCGACTGGAATCCGGTGTCGCCCACATTCAGCGACGACAAAGGCGATATTACCGCCCGCAACCATTTTGGATACGGACGCATCGGAGCATTGGTCAATAACACGGGACGCAACGATTTGCTTTCGGGCAAAACGGCTACCGACAACACAAACGCCTATTTCTGCATGAAAACCGCAAAAAATGTGTCGTTTACCGGCGACCCGCTCCAACTGTTCATCAAAACCGGCAACAGCGAACCGGCGTGGGAAGGTTTCCAATACCGCGTGGACATAAAAACCGACAAGGCGGAACTCTATACATCCAAAGGCGGCTGGAACTGGGAAAAGACCGCCGACACGCCTTGCAGCGTGAAAAACGATTTCGTCGAACTCTCCATCCCCCTGCAACAATTAGGATTAACCGAAGGCGCAAAAACCATCGATTTCAAATGGGCGGACAATATGCCGCAAACAGGCGACATCCGCGATTTCATGGATCATGGGGATACGGCGCCTAATTCGAGGTTTAGGTACAGGTATATTCTTAATTAAAATTGTTTATGAAAACCAGACGAGAAGATGTGTATTTCGTTGGTTTGCGTGTGTGGGTTG
>JAITMT010000279.1 GCA_031277235.1 Tannerella sp. | reverse complement strand
ATTTTTTATGGGGCTGTGTACTTGTTGCGGGAGGAAAATTCGCAACAAGTGTACAGCCCCCAAATCCGAAATTGGCATTCGATGATTTGAAAATTTGAAAATTATGGATCAATCTTTTTCTTCAAATCTTCGAATGTTCAAATTTTCAAATCCTCAAATGCCGAAGGTGGTAATGCCGCAGGCTCCCGAGGAGAATGTACTTTCGCCAAACAGCCGAAACCCTCCGTGCAATAAATGGGTCAATCTGTTCACATTAAAGGTGGAAAAACAAAAAAACAAAAAAATAAATAATCACGTAAATGATAATATTATGACAAAGAAAGTTTTATACGGCTTGGCCGTAATCGTAATCGCTGCCTTGGCAGTGGTGAATTTGAATATAAACAATTCACAAACAGGGAAATTATCGGATATGTCATTGGCAAATGTGGAGGCGTTGGCACAAATGGAAGGTGGAACTTTTTTCGTTGCGTGCGCATCTGCTTACACTTTTTGTTATGCTTTCAGCCCATATACTTATTCGTCATCTTTATCCGGAATTTATATGGGCTCTTATTTGGCTTATTAATCATGAGGCAAAACATTTTTAAAATTTGTATGTTATCATGTATCCTGTCCGGCTGCAATCAGTCGGACAGGAACATGATTATACATGTAAATCTTTCGCATTCAACGTATGAAATGGGAGAACTGATGCTTGGAAGAGGAGGATTTCTTACGGTTTCGGACGATGGATACCTTGCCGGACTTGATATTGGCAACGAAAAGCTGTTCTTTAAACAAAAAATCAATCAGCCGGAAATACTCTCCTGGCACGGTATAATTGGACAGGGACCCGACGAGTTTTTGCTTCCGCGTTCGATACAGTATGTCAGCGACAGCATATACGGAACCTACGATGCACATCTATGTGCTTATATTGAGATAACTTTGGGAATTCTTGAAAACGAACCTGTTAAAAGAAAAAACGTTTCATTTGCCGGGAGTTTCAATTTTGATGTGCTTCAAACAGCGTATAACCAGTATATCGGTCTGAATGTCAGCGACAGTTGCCTGTTGATAATGTATGATTCGTTAGGGACAAAACTCAAGACTTTCCTTGAATATCCATACAAAGACGCCGACGAACATAAGATTAGTAGCCCGATTCGGGCAATGGCGTATCAGGGACTTATCGTTACAAACCGTTCACGCAACAAGTTGGTTTATGTTTCCAATTTTGCCGATATTATTAATTTCTATCGGATAAATGATGGAGATATTCAGATTATTAAGGAAAACGAAAATGGCTACTGTCAATACCTGCCGGGAGATGGAGTCAAAGATCGCTTAAGCGCACCTATTTCCCCCAAAAATAAATTCGGATTTGTGGACGTCTATGCTACTGACAGGCATGTTTATGCACTATATTCGGGGAAAACCGCTAAAGAAGATGGAATCATGGCAGTCATGCAAAGCAACGAATTGAGAATATACGACTGGAGCGGAGAATTAGTCAAAATAGCTAATTTGGATACAGATTGTAAACATTTATGTATTTCTTCCGACGATAAGACCATGTTCGCAGTGTCCGATATGCCCGAACCCGTTATAGTTTGTTTCGGATTGAATGACCTGGAAAAAAAAACTCAAAAAACAACGGATGCAGCATCGGCAAGAAGCGGTTCCAAAACCGACACATTGCCTAATCAGGGAAACGACGATCCTTATGTTTATATAGAAGTTAAAACACCGCCCGTATTGCCCGGAGGCGAAAATGCATTCGGTAAATTTTTCAAGGAAAACATGGATTCTACTATACATATACAGAAAGGAGACGCGGGCTCTACATCAGTATCATTTATCGTTAATACCGACGGAACAGTCTCCGGCATTACGATTGAAGATGCTGCTTATCCTGAATATGCGGCGGAATTGGTTCGTGTCATTAAAATGCTTCCAAAATTCATACCGGCAAAGACTAAGGATGGCATTGATGTACGTTGTAAAATAACGATCGCTCAACAATATCTTCCGCCGGAGAAATAAAAGAAGATATGAGAAAATACGGATATGTATTACTGTGCTTGTCAAGTTTGTTTTTCTTTCAATGCGGCGGAAACACCCCTAAAGATGAAGCTAGTCGCATTGTTACAGAATGGAGTGGCAAAATTATCAAGTTTCCGTCCGATGCCAGCTGCTTCTCATTGGCGAATGATTCGTTAGAGGCTTTAAAACTCATGGATAATACTCCTTTCAAGGTGTTACTCTATACCGATTCCGTGGGTTGTGCGAAATGTGAATTAGGTTTGGATATATGGAATATTTTAATAAAGGAAGCTGACAGCACTTTTCACGGAAAACTCAGTTTTTTATTTTATTTCCAGCCGAAGTATGTCAGAGATTTGCAATTAGCGATGCAAGAGGAAAATTTTACATATCCTGTTTTTATTGACAGGTATAACAGCATTGAACATTTAAACGGTTTTCCTAAAGATGATCGCTTCCGTTGCTTTTTGCTCGACAAAGATAATAAAGTTGTTTTGATCGGGAATCCTGTTTTGAATCCTGCTATTTGGGAATTGTATAAAAAGGTTATTCGAGAAAACAGCCTCCCCTAACCCCTCCTTAAGAGGGGGACTTCCTCCCCTTCGGGGAGGGCTGGGGAGGGGCTTGTTCACACATTTACCTCAAATCTTCAAATGAAATACAGTACTTTGACAAAAGATATTTTAGTATTGCTGTTTGCCGGAAGCGTATATTTTTCGGCAGCGGTCATCAATCCGGATTCGCTGAATATGAGCAAGTTGTATGGATTCGGATCGCTTGTTTTGCTGTACTTTATTTTTCGGGTGAACGGGAACACGGGAGAACGGGAGAAGGGAAGAGCCTCCCCTAACCCCTCCGAAGGAGGGGGACTCCCTCCCCTTCGGGGAGGGTTGGGGAGGGGCTTAATCTTCAAATTCTCAAACGTGAAAAGATACGTTCTCCCGGGAATGCTCGTTCTTTGGGGATTATTCGAGGCGATTTTGGGGCTGATGCAGTTGTATGGATACATGCCTTCCAGACACGGTCTGTTCCGGCTGACGGGGACGTTTTTCAATCCGGGTCCATACGCGGGATTTCTGGCGGTCGTTGCGCCCCTGGCTTTGTATTATTTGATAAGCATCAGGAAAACAATGGGTTACACGGAAAATACAGGGAATGTAAATTGGATGAAAAAATTTTATGTGCCGGGTATTCAGATTGTCTGTGCAATCACACTGGTCGCGATTGTGCTTGTTTTGCCGGCGGCGATGAGCCGGGCGGCGTGGCTGGCGGCGATCGGAGGGATTATTATTTGTGTGAACGGGTGCACGGGAGAACGGGTGAAGGGGTACACGGGAAAAGAGCCTCCCCTAACCCCTCCGAAGGAGGGGGACGCCCTCCCCTTTGGGGAGGGTCGGGGAGGGGCTTCACACGTTTATACAAAAATATTAGTAGTTGTGCTAATCATTGCCGCCGCTGCCGGGATGTATTTTTTGAAAAAAGATTCGGCGGATGGACGGTTGCTGACCTGGAAAATATCGCTGCAAACGGTTGTGAAACATCCGCTTGGCGTCGGTTTGGGCAATTTTTCGGGTGCTTACGGCGATACGCAGGCGGAGTATTTTGCAGCGGGAAAAGGCAGCGAACAGGAAAAATATGTGGCGGGAAATCTCGAATACGGCTTCAACGAATACCTGCAAATTTTGGTTGAATCGGGAATCGTATCGTTTCTGCTGTTTATGGCGATTGTTTTTCTGTCTGTCAAGTCTCTACTGAGGTTTCATTCGGGAATGGCGGGCAGTCTGGTTGCCCTGCTGATATTTGCGGGTTTTTCGTATCCGTTCAGTCTGTGGGAGTTTCTCCTTATCTTTACTTTTTTGATTGAGCCCCCTCTAACTCCCCCGAAGGGGGAGAACTCCCTCCCCTTCGGGGAGGGTCGGGGAGGGGCTTTCATCCGTTTCTCCAAAATATTACTGATTGCCGGATTGGGCATATTCCTGATTATTAAACAGATACCTTATTACAAGGCGGATAGTGAATGGAAAAGGAACGGAATGCTGTATCATGCGGGGCTGTATAAGGATGTGATTGAGGCGTACAAACCGCTTTATCCGTATCTCAATGACCGGACAGCGTTTCTGTTTGAATACGGGCGGAGTCTGTCGCAAATGGAACTTTACGGAGAAAGCGACAGGGTTTTGCAGCGTGCCGT
>JAITMT010000269.1 GCA_031277235.1 Tannerella sp. | reverse complement strand
AAGGTGAAAAACGGCATTCTCGAATGGACGGCTCCCAAGGGAAACTGGCGTCTCATCGCACTTTTCAACGGTAAAACGCTTCAGAAAGTAAAACGCGCCGCTCCCGGAGGAGAGGGTTATGTGATGGATCATTTTTCGGCGAAAGCCGTTGATAATTACCTTGCTAACTTCGACAAAGCCTTTTCGGAAACGGTAACCCCTTATCCCCATACGTTTTTCAACGATTCCTACGAAGTTTATGGCGCTGACTGGACGCTCGACCTGCTTGCAACCTTCTATCAACGAAGAGGTTACAGACTTGAAGACTATTTTCCGCAATTCTTGGACACGGCAAGAAACGAAACGACTGCCCGCATCATTTCCGACTATCGCGAAACGCTGTCGGATTTGCTGAAAGAAAATTTTACGCAAAAATGGACGGATTGGGCGCATCAAAACGGCGCTATCACGCGCAATCAGGCGCACGGTTCGCCCGGAAATCTCATTGATTTGTACGCAACGGTTGATATTCCCGAATGCGAGGGTTTCGGACTTTCGGAGTTCCATATCAACGGTTTACGTCAGGATTCGCTCACAAGACACAATGATTCAGACCTTTCCATGTTAAAATACGCCTCTTCGGGCGCGCATATTTCAGGCAAAAAATATACTTCGTCCGAGACATTCACCTGGCTCACAGAGCATTTCCGCACTTCGCTGTCGCAATGCAAGCCCGATTTGGATTTGCTGTTTGTGTCGGGCGTCAATCACGTTTTTTTTCATGGAACGCCCTATTCGCCGCGCGAAGAGGAGTGGCCCGGCAGGCTGTTTTACGCTTCCATGAACATGTCGCCTACCAATACGGTTTGGTGCGACGCTCCGGCATTCTTCGATTATATCACGCGTTGTCAGGCTTTTCTGCAATCGGGAAAGCCCGACAATGACTTTCTGCTTTACCTCCCAATTTATGATATTTGGAACGAACAGCCCGGCACGTATCTCGCTTTCGATATTCACAGTATGCAAAAACGTGCTCCAAAGTTTATAGAGACTGTTGATCAGATAGTTAAGAGCGGTTATGACGTTGATTACATTTCGGATGACTTCATTCGTTCGCTGCGTTTTGAAAACGGTAAATTGCTGACTGTGGGCGGAACTTCGTACAAGGCTTTGATTATTCCTGCCGTCCGTCTGATGCCTGAAAATGTTCTAAATCATATTCTTACGTTGGTCAAACAAGGTGCGGACGTCGTTTTTACGGAACATTATCCCGAAGATATTCCGGGATTTAACCAACTCGAAAAACGTCGCAAATTTTTTCGGAAAATATTATCACAATTACCTGACAATCAATTTACGGGCACAACCGTTAAACAGATTGGAAAAGGCAGAATCATTACGGGTAACGACTATGCGGCAACCCTGTCGCACACGACAGCCATTCCCGAAGAAATGAAATACAAGCATGATTTACAGGCTGTTAGACGCAGCGATAACGAGGAGGGTGGCTACATTTATTTCGTCTCCGCGCTGCACGAAAAAGATTTCGACGGCTGGATAACGCTTTCCGTCGAGGCGGAGCAAGCCGCTATTTTCGACCCGATGACTCAAAAATCAGGCATCGCAAAAATACGTCAAGAGGATGGTAAAACACAGATATACTTGCAATTACGCTCAGGAGAGTCGCGGATTATCAAAACCTACTCGGCAACCGGTTTTCAGCAGTTAAACAAAATGGATCAATCGCCCGTTTCAGGCGTCAAAAACTGGAAATATTTTGAAGAACAGACTGTTAGCCTGTCTTTAGACCATGGATGGAAATTGAAATTCATTGACAGTCAGCCGACTATAAACGGAACGTTCGATATTGACCGCCCTGTTTCGTGGACGACATTAGACATTCCCGACGCCAAAATCAACGCGGGAACCGCGTTGTATTCCGTTGAAATACAACTTCCTGATATAGAGGCTGATGAGTGGATATTGGATTTGGGCGATGTGCGTGAAAGCGCCCGGGTGCGTATCAACGGACAGGAAGCCGGCGTATGCTGGGCTGTTCCGTTCCGTTTGTATGTAGGTGAATATCTGCAAGTTGGAATTAATACCATTGAAATAGAAGTAACAAACCTGCCCGCCAATCGCATCGCCGATTACGACCGAAAGGGTATTCAATGGCGCAAGTTCAAGGAAATCAATATGGTAGATTTAAACTATAAACCAAGCGATTACGGACACTGGCAACCGACGCCCTCCGGTTTGAACGGACTTGTGCGGCTGATTCCGGTGAGGGAAATTCAGAATTGAATTTAGAATCATCCGGAACTTCGTGGATTTAGCAGTTAAATTTCTCCGGCACAAGAAACCGTATTTTATGATGTAATACCTTGATTTCCAAAGGAAAATTCATATCCAGCAAGATTCCGTCCGTTTCACAGCGAACCGGTTGCAGAGCACTGATAGTGATGCAATTGCTTCGAATTGTTCTGACCGACGGATGCGTGTCTATTCTTCGCTTCAACAAAGCGTTTAGCAGCGATGGAATGTTTCTCAAACGGATACGTTGAATCAGCATTATGTCAAACATTCCGTCGGTAGGATTTGCCCGGGGCGTCTGCATCAAACCGCCTCCCGTGTAGCAACCGTTTCCTATACAGAGAGTTAAGACATCTCCTTTGATTTGTTCCTGCTCCGTTTCGATGGATAACCGTGCGTAGCGCAACGAAAAAACGGAACGGAAAACAGCAGCAAGATACGTCCACGAATGGGCGCCAACCCGCTTCCTCAATAAATTGGTGCGATATACCACATCGCCGTCAAATCCCAACCCGGCGGCATTGAGAAAATAATGTCGCCGTTTCTCCGGAGTTTCCTTTTCCGTAATCACGCCGACGTCCGTTTCAATCCGTTTTCCGAATCGAAAATAATCGGTCAGATTGGTTTTACGGGTAATATTCGACTGTCGAACCCAGTCGTTTCCCGTCCCGGAGGGAATAACCGCCAGCACAATTTCTTCAGAAGAAGTGCAGTCGGAGGTAAAAATTCCGTTAATCACCTCATTCAAGGTGCCGTCGCCTCCCAGTATTACAAATTGTTTATAACCTTGATTTACAGCCTGTCGGGTGAGTTCCACCGCATGTCCCGCCCATTCCGTAAAATGCAATTCATTCGTTTGTTCGCATTCATACAAGGCTGTTTGCAAGGATTTTAACCATCTACGGTATGTCTTTTTTCCCGAACAGGGATTTACAAGGACGTACCAGTCAGCCGGAAGGTTATTATTTTGTATCATTAAAATTAGTGTTTAGAGTGTAGAGTTTAGAGTGTAGTGATTATTGATCCCTTTCCCCCGTTTATCCGTTCACACGTTCACCCAAATTTTCAAATTCTCAAATTCTCGAATCCTCAAATCTTCAAATCTTCGAATGAAAATTCTCTCCTACAATTCAAACATTTCCGAAGGTGTCATCCGTTTAAGGGCGGTCAGGGACAGGTCTTTCCCTATCCGTATGCCTTCGCGGAAAAGCCTCATATCCACCGTTTTATACGCCAGTTCGGGATGATTGTTGTCGCGGCTCAAGTGGCACAGCCAAACGTTTTTCAATCGGGGCGTGTAATGGGCTGCCAGAAAATCGGCAGCATCGTGATTGCTGAGATGACCGTTGGGACCCGAAACGCGCTCCTTCAAAAATTCCGGATAAGTACCTGAACGCAGCATTTCAACGTCATAATTGGTTTCAAGTACCAGATAATCAATATCTTTCACATAACGGCGAATCGTATCCGTAATATGTCCCACATCGGTAAGAACAACAAAACTTTTTTCCTCATATTCAATTAAATAGCCCACATTGTCCGTGCTGTCGTGCGGCACTTCAAAAGCCGTGATTTTAAGGTCGCGGATATGAAACGGCTGCTCCTTTTCAATGATGCGTTTCGACTGAATCAGGATTTCCTCGACATAGCGGCTGACGTGAATCCCTTCGTGGACGGCGGCAGTGCTGTAAACCGGAATATTCAGTGTCTCGCCCAGATAGCCGACCGACTTGATGTGATCGGCATGGTCGTGCGTTACGAGTACCGCCATTATTTTTTCCATTCCGATACCGTGTTCCTTCAATATTTTTTTCAGTTGATTGACGCCAATACCGGCATCTATCAAAATGCCGTATTCCGATGTACCTATGTAATAGCAGTTTCCGCTACTACCGCTCGCCAAACTTAAAAAATAAAATTTACTCATCCCGGTATTTCCTTATCGCCAATTTTTTCGCTAAGTTGCCGCAAAATTAGGTGAAATTTTAATCTTTTCCAAGCGTACGCAGTAAAAATCGAAAGAGTGGAGAATAGTTTGAGACTGATAATTGCATACACAGTCTTGTCGTGTTGAACAAAATGAGACGCCTCGTGAAAGTTTTTCGCCGCTCAAAACGGATATCCCAGCGCCAAATGGAACCCCAGTCCCTCCATGAGCGACGGCGTGTTGAAATAGCCTTTTTTGCCCGTATCGTAGGGAAAATGGAGGGCATAGCCGACGTCAAAGCGGAAAACGAGCATGGACATGTCGTAGCGAAAACCGAGTCCGGTGCCCAGCGCAACGTCATTCGGCAATTTTTTCCATTGAAACGTGCCGCCCGGACGCGCATCGTCATGACGAATCAGCCACACGTTACCCGCATCCAGAAATAGGGCTAACTCCAAGTCTCCCACGATTTTATTGCGGTATTCCACGTTGGCTTCAAATTTAATATCGCCGTTCTGGTCAATGTAGGCGTAGGGATTGTTGGGATCGGGCGCGAAACGCCCCGGTCCGATACTGCGAATCGTAAAGGCGCGGATACTGTTGGCGCCGCCCACGTAAAAGCGCTCATTATAAGGCGCTACGGAAGAATTACCGTAACTGTAAATCGCGCCGCCGCCGATGCGCATCGCCAAACGCTGATTGCGATCAATATACATGTTGTAACGCAACTCCATATATGCCTTAAGAAACTGAGCATAAGTATTATTCAGGATTTTTTTCGGTTCGTTGAAACCTTTGCCCGCCAGGGCGTAAATGCCGGAAATAATATTTCCCGACTCCGAAACCCTGAAACGCCACCAGGTAATGTTTTTATCGGTTCGCACCGAAGAATTATTCAGCGTATATTGATATTCAATAGACGGAATAAATTGGTCTTCAAGACTTTGACGAAGCGAGCGATTCATATCCACAATACTGTCAAAATCGGGCGTCGTACTCAATAACTTGTTGAAAACAAGTCTGAAAGGCGTAAAAAGATGATGACGAATCGGATTGGGCACAAAATCGTAGGAATAATTTCCTTCCACCGTTAATGTCTGATAGTATTTCGCTCTGTTTAAAATATTTACGTCGAAATTGACGGATGTGGTCGAGGCAAAATCGTAGTCGTTGCGCCAAATTTTCGGCAACAGCAGTCGCGGTAAAACCAAAGCGCCCTTTGCACCTACCTCAAAATTGTTAATCAAACCCGTATTATTCTGGAAAAATTTACCCGTATAAAATTCATAAGAACCATATAATGAGGTCGTAAACGTTTCGCCGCCGCGCAAAACATTTTGCCGGGTCAGATTCAGCGATGTGCCGGGTCCCGCATAATCGTTATTATTGACGGAAGCGTTCACGTTGAAAGAGCCGTTCAGAGGATAGTCCGGCGAAGAAATGATGCGCACGTTCATCGTGTCGGTCGTCCGCAACGTATCTTTCGGAACAAACTGAAATTCAGAGTATTTAAAAATATTCAGGCGATTAAAAGCCGTTTGCGTGGTGGTATGCTTGTCCAGCGAATACAACTCGCCGCTTTTGAAAAACAATTTCTGATACAACACACGCGGTCGGACTTTCAATTTTTTCCCCTCGTACAGAATTTTTATTCCCCTATAAATCAGGCTGTCCGTTGGAAGTTCGTTGTCGTAGCCATTCAATTGAACGGTAATATCGCCTAATTTCCAGGGTCTCAGCAAGGAGCGCGGAACGCCTTGATTCAGTCCGATTTTCAGCCAGACGCTATCCTTGACGATACTCGAATCTGCCTGATAAACAATGTATTCCGGACGAAAATAATAATAGCCGTTATTTCGCATAATGGAGGAAATCCGTTCCCGTTCGGCTTCCATCCGGTTAATGCTAAAAATATCGCCCCTATTGATTAAACGTTCTGATTCCTTGAGTTTTAGAAGCGTATCGCCGCGATTTTGCATCCGCAAATATTCGACGGAATCAATAAAATAGGGCTGGTTGAAAGTGACGTCGTAACTGATTTGGGCTTTCACCGAATCTTTCTTGTCGGGAATAACTGAGTATGAGACATTTCCCGAAAAATAACCACTGCTCCGAAGGACGTTTTTCGCAATTTTGGCGCGCGTATCGGGATTCACGCCGGAAATGAGTACAGGCTTCTTTCCCAGCCAGTTATACAGCCATTCGTTGAATTTCCCCTTTTTATCCACGGTTGCGTTATAGACCCACAAACCAAGCGGAATCGGCGTACGTACCCTGGCGCTTCCGAGAAAAGCGTTGTTGGGAGGCACGGACAATGCCGTTTCCAGTTCCAAAAGCAGTGAGTCGGATACATTAACACTGTCTTTATCAACGATTTTAATGTTTCTTATGCCCGTGTAAAGTTGTTCACCCCCGGGAATATGGCTCGTGGTGGAGCAGGACGACAAAAGCCACAGCAGGATAATGGACAATTGACAATTAACAATTGACAATGAGGATATTGTATATTTTGATTTTTGCTTCATTCGGGGTCTTGTTTTTTGGGCATTTTGAATAAATCGCCCAACCGTTTAACTTTTCTCCGTATCGTGAAACCGGCGCCGATCCGGTCAATTTCGCTCTCGAAAATATTTTTGTATTCCTTGTTGCGAAACAATGATATAGAGCGGGATCCGTCCGTTTCGAGGTTGTAGTCGAACGTGATGTCGTCTATCAACAGGCGATCGCCGTAAAGAGGGTCGTTGGTGGCATAGCGGAGTCCGATTGTCGAACTTAACCTGTTGTTAATAAATGAAGTATGCAATCTTCCAATATAGTCTATACGGCGGCTGACGCCGAAAAGACCGTCATACGTTAAAATGTCGAAAGTGAACGGCACTTCCTCCAAAAAACTGCCGATTATGTTTTTCAATTCGCGTTGCAAAAAACTGCTCAGCGCGGCGTTCATATCTAAATGATCCGTGCCCGTGCCGCCGCTTGCCAGATAAACGCCTGTAACCAGCAGACTGATAGCCTGTTTGCTTCGTTCTTCCCCACCCATTGCAGCCAATTGATTCTGCACATTCACATCGTTGGGCGCTTCGAGAATAAACTCTAAATTCATCTGATCCAGATAGTTATTGATCCGGATGCCTGCATTGAAATCAACCATGCGGCTTTGTCCGTCAAACTTCACGGTGGAACGAATCTTTGAATATGCCGTCATATTGAGGTACGGATTCATCGGGTCGCCGCTCCAATCCACGTAACTACCGTTGCGAACCGTAAAATCCGTCAACGGAATGACGGGAATGTTGTAGCGAATGTTACCGTTTGATAATGAGTATCTTCCGTTCAACTGCATATCGCCTTGCGGAGTGTATTGAAACGTCAGGTCGCCGCCGCCCTTCAGTTCCACGTAATTCTTCTTTTCCGCGTCCATATCAATGTTAAACCACGCCACAGGGTCAATGTGAATCGTGAGAAAGACGTCGTTGCCGCTTATCGAAGCCGATCCGCGCCGCCGAAATGATCCAGGTTGCCGATTGACACGCGGCAACGTATCGGCAAAATAGGTGAATCTCACGATGTTATTAAATCCGTCCTGCGCTTCGAGCGTCGCGTCGGGCATCACATACGTCAGATTGCTGTTGCCCGAAATACTCAAATTGCCTCTTGTGCGCAGCGATTGCATGGCGCCCGTAACGCTCGTGTTCAGATTTACATACAGTTTGCCGTAAACCATGTTGCCCGGCGTATTTTTAGCATTGATCAATGGCACGTTATTACCTGATATATTGATATTTACATACGGATTATTCAAATTGGCGGCATTGATATTTCCGTTAACGACGAATGGATTTTCCTGCACAAATACCTTGAAATTATCAATGTTAAGAATGTTGTTTTTCATCGTAATTTCCTTATTATCAATCCTTAAATTTGTTGAAGAAGGAATTACGAAAATGGACATGCTGTCGGATTGCAAACTGCCGCCGACAACGGGCTTTGCGGTAGTACCCGTGATGTCGAAATTGCCGTTAATAAAGCCGTTCAGTTTCGCCATGTCGTCAGGCACGAACGGTTCAACCATTTTCAACGGTAAACGGCTGATATTCAGAATACCATCCAACTTTCCTTCATTGCGAGCCTGCGTATATAAAAGCGACAGCGAAACGATTTCATTCAAATCGCGAAATGCGTGAAGGTCAATCTGATGCTGCGTATTTGTAACCGGCATATAGGTGGCGTTGAGCAGTATTTCGCCGATTCTGCCGTTTTCGTAATACAGGCTATCCACGTTGCCGTCCGCCATAATCATGTACGATTTTTCGGTCGGCTCGTAGCGGAGCGTCGCGTTCAAAATTCCTTTAAACGGTTGATAATCAGAAAATCCAGCCGTCATTTTTTCTATATTTATTTGATTGAGTTCGACCAACAACTCCTTTGCCTCCTGAAGCGTGTCGGAATGAACCCAAAAGGAAGCATTGTCATTACCTTTCAGGTAAAGATCCGCTTCCATCTCCCTGTTATTCAGGTAGAAATAATTATTTTCATTGAGCGTGAAGGGAATGAACGCCAGCACAACTTTTTCGGGATAGAGGTGAAAATCAAAGCCTTTGGACGCTTTTTTCAGATTGATACCCAAATCTACGCCTTTTTCACCGTAACGGTTTATAAATGAAAGAAATAGATCCGCTTCCCGGTTGTACAGATAGCCGTAGGCAGAGGCTTTGAACGGATTTTGATTGCGGAAACGGTTTTTCTGCACGTCCGCCCGGTAACGCAGTCCCAGCGTATCCTGCCAGATTGTAAACTGCACGGTATCAATCTTAAACGTATCCTTAACCAGAGCAAGAAGAATGCCGTCCGCACTCAAACCTGCTTCGGGCGAAATGGAGGCTTCAATCGAAAAATTCTCATAAAAAATACCGTATTCCTGCAAAAAATTGTAGAGCGGATTGTTGTTTTCCGCACTGATATACAGCGTCATATCGGGAAAATCCGGTCGTAGCGCCTGCATATCCACCAGCGAATCCCGCTTCAACTGATTCATCACCTCTTTCGAGAGTTTTATAAACCTGTTAGCCAGCGTCATAGGGTCGGCATTGCCTGTTACGGAAAGGTTCAGGTCGCCCGTATTAAAATCAATTTTTACGGTATCTTCCTCGGAGCGAAACGCGAGCGTCATGGGGGCGGGATGGGTTTGTTGCTTTTCCATCGTTAAAAACCAGTCATCCAGCGACATATCCAGCGAGTGTTTACGCTTCAGGTTGGTTTCAAAATCGGCGATGAGCCTGAACGAAGTGGCAAACGTTGAATCAGAGAAGTTTAATCCCTGTAAATCAAGCGTATCCATATTTGCCGTCAAAAGCCCTTTCACGCTGTCTTTTCGAATCGTACCGTCGAACGCAATATTCCCCGTTGCGAGCGGATAATCGCTTGTAAATTCGGCTTTTAGCCTGTTATCCTGTAAAATTCCGTTGAGCGAAAGGTCTGTAAAATAATAGTTTGCGTACTGTATGTCGGTTATATTCGCCCGGACTTCGGCAAAAGTGCGCTCATGGAAAATGTCCGTGCCGCGACCGACCGCATACAAAGAGCCGTTAAGCAACATCAGCGAGTCTTTGGGCATAAAATTGACGGGTTGCAGGCTGTCCACGGAAACGGAAATATCATAAGCGGTGGTAAAAACGTTGTATTTTCCTGATAAACAGACTTCTCCCTTGTTTTCCCAAAAATTCAGATCAACGGCATATTGCCCCCGATTCATGTTCAGATTTCCGTTAAGACGCACATTTTCAGGGATTTTGAATTGCTCCTGCATTTCTTTCGGCATCATTTTCATCAAAAAAACCAGATTTCCGCTGTTCGCGCGCAAATCCAAATTTCCCGCTCTGATGCTGTCTTTCAGCACGTTCCGAAGATTTCCCTTAACATCCATTTGAATATGCGAAGGCATTTCCACGCTGAACTTGCCGACAGTCAGATTGTTCAAATATCCATCTGCCAAAATGCTGACGGTCAAATCCTTATCGGGATAGAGTGCCCGAAAATCCGGCAAATTGTCGGGAATAAAAAACAGAACGTCGCGCCGATCAATGATTGCGTTGAAATCCAGGGACATCGCATCGCCGGTTGACTGATTTTCCATGATTTTCCAGGGAATCAGGGCTTCCAGATTCATTTCCGAATTGCCGGTTTTCATTTGCAAAGACCGTATGGAAATATTTGAACTGTCGGAAGTTATGTTTCCTTCCGTACTTTTTACCGTCAAGCCGGAAGGCTCTTTCGCCGAAAATTCCTGCAAAAGGACGCCGAAATCGTAAAGCCCTGCAAAATGCAGCGATTTAAGCGCTAATTGCAAGTCAGACAGCCGAATATGCGCAGGATCAAAGCCTACCTTGGAGGCTTCGAGGTCTTTGCCGTAAAACAGCGAATCTATCGCGGTATTGAAACTTAGAACGTCGTATTTGTTTTCTCCCAGATTCACCAATCCGTCAGATAATGAGGCTTTTGCAATCTGAACATCCATGTTCAGCGAATCGCACGGCATCCGGCAGGAGAAACTGACATTTTGAAAATCAATTTTTTGCAGTTCAATCAACCAGTTTATCGGCGTTTTGGACGTGTCTTTCACCGTTGTGTCACAGTAAAACAATTCAATATCAGCATTTTGTAAAGAGAATAGATTGATTAGCACGCGCTCTTTTTCGAGCAGGATGGAATCGGCACGGAGCCGGACTTCGCCAATATTGCCTTTAATCAGCATATTATCAATCAGTTTGGCGCTATTCAGTTTCAGATTTTTCAGCGTAACGCCTTTGACCGAAATATTGCCGTCCCAAAGCGGTCGCAAACGCACTTCGGCAGTGAGTTTGTTGAGTATCAGTAATGTATCGTTTTCGGCGCTGACGGCATAGGCATTCTGCGCCGAGAAATTTAGCGGAAACGCCAGCCGTACCTTTTCAAGTCCGACTTTCATTCCGAGTTTGTCGGAAAAATAATCAGCGCCCGCCTTGACAGCGGCATTTTGCACGGCAGGAATATAAAAAAGCGCTGAAACCACCAGGAATAACACAATGGGTATCAGGCAAATAATACATATCCATTTCAACCATTTACGCATACTTTGCTCGTAGAAAATCAGAGCAAAGGTATGAAAATTATTTCAAATGAGCGAGTTCCGCCTAATTGTTTTGAATTTTATAGGTTGTTTGCCGACCATTTTGTTCAATCCTCAAAAGATAACATGTCTGACCGGATGCGGGAATCGTAAAATTTTGATTTCCATTTAATTTACTTTTGGTTAAGCAGAGACGCCCGTTCAAATCATGCAAAAAGATTTGATAAATACCGGAAGAAACCGTTTGAATACTTACCTGACGACGATGGCAGGAGACGGAAAATTCATCCGCATTTCCTTGAGGCGATTCGGTGGAAGTATAAATATCTTTCGGCATGTCGTCCAAAGTGATAACGTCCGGATCGGTGAACGAATCTATCCAGTCATTCACCGTATTCCAGGCAGCGTTTTTCGTAAAATCTCCATACCAGGGCATATAATACGACCAGACGGAATGATCACGTTTCATGGCAGTTATTGATGGAATAGAGCCACACTCGCTCAGTGTCAGCAGTTTTTTACCGTTGTACTGTTTTTTCAATTCTTGAAACGCCAGCATTTGGGAACCGTGATTTCCCTCGTCGTAAATATCCAGACCGATGATATCTACATAATTATCACCCGGATACCAATTCAAGGCATTGTCGTTGGCTTCGGAAGTCCAGACCCAGATCAGATTGTTTAATCCGTGTTCGTTTGTGAATTTATCAAACATGATTTGCCAAATTTTCCGACAGGCTTCCGCACCCCGGGAACCCCACCAGAACCAGCCGCCGGATGCTTCGTGCAAAGGTCGCCAAAGCACGGGAACATCCGCTGCCTGCAATTCCTTCAAATAGCCGGCAACAATATCCATATCGCGCATCATGGCTTTGTATTCATCGGAAGCGGGTTCAAAAATTTTCCGCGGATCGAAATTTGTACGGTCTGTATAAAATTCATACGTCTTGTGCGACGGGTCGCGCCAGTGCCAGCAGAGGGCGACGACGCCGTTGCTGTTTTTCCACGCAATCGCGTCTTTGACGAGGTCGGGATTATTCATCCAATCCGGCTGGATGGCGCCGGTGTGATCCATGAAATCCAATCCCAGCAGCGCCGGTTTTTTTCCTGTTTTTTCATTTAACCAGAAAATTTCGTTTTGTTCATTTCCCGCGACAGTTGCCAGACTTTTCAACGTCATTACGCCTGAAATCGTTTTTTGTTGAAAATTATCCCGCAAAAATTGATAGAGTTTTGTCGCGTTGGCGCTTGGCTGAGGCGTTACCGGCGGTTGGATGTCAAATTCAACGGAAGTTTCGGCAGCCGGTTTTATCTCCAGATAATCGAAAAGAATCCAGCCCCAACTTTTGATCATTTCAATTTTATGCGTTCCGGGTGAAAAATAATAGTCAGCGACGACGGGAACTTCCGTAAAAGCGTTGTTTTGAGGAAAAGAGACGTCTTTCGTATGCTCTCCGTCGAATCGGAACGTATTGATTTTATCGCCGTAAGGAGATTTTGTTTGGGCTGTTACGGTATAATTACCTGCTTCGGAAACGGTAAAGGAAAAAGTAAGATTGCTTTCGTGCGTGTCCACGTATTTTCCGCCGGAACAGGCTGCGTCGTCCCGGATTTGAGCCGGACTTGTGCCTCCTCCGGAAAATACGGCGTTCTCTGCCTCCAGCCTCAACGTCTGGGCGAAAGCCTGGGTCGAGAAAACAAGGAACAGGATATAAAACAGACCGTTTTTAGATTGCTTCATGGGATAAGTTTTTTTATGGATTGTAGAATTGTAAGTTTCACAAATTCAACTTTTTAAATTCTTCGATCATCCGTTTCAGCGTGCGCGTGTCGCCGCCGTTGTTACGCTGTTCGCGGGTGGCGTCCGGCGGCAGATTGAATGTTTCGGGATTGTAATACGATTTCAGAAACCCGTCGGCACCCGACCATACGGTCTGAATGATTCCCTGAAAGCGGGACGCCATCACCCGTTGCGATTGACGGCGAAAATCAATCATGTCGTTCAACTGTGCTACTGCCGTTTCGGGAGTACGCCACGGGCAAGTCGCCACGTTCAAACCCTTCATCGCAAAATGAACGGCGGTCAAATCGGGGCGCTCGTAGTGCCAGTCGCAAATGAAAACGTCCTTGGGAATCCAGTCAATGGCGCGGTGCGTATCGTTCATGCTGGCTTCCCATTCTCCCAAACCTGTGGCATTTCCGTCGAGTAGCCGGTCGCCCCAGATCATTAACCGGCGATTTTTTTGTGCCAGGTGATTCTGAATTTTGGTTACCTCGCCTGCAAAAAGTTCCGCCTTATCCCTTCCATGGCAACGCGGACATTTGCTGTCGCCGATGTAGAACACTTCGTCCATTCCGGCATGAAACCATTCGGCTTCAAAAACATCCGTCAATTCATCCACCAGGGCGAAAACTATTTTGTGAACGTCCGGGTGAAGCGGACAGTAACTTTTACAGTACAGTCCGTCAGGATTGGGCCAGCCGGTGTAATCCTCCGTTTTGACATGCGGAGTTTCGTCAAATTCGGGATATACGCGCAGCAGATTGCCGGTGGTTTTAGCCCACGACTGATGCCCCAAGAGATTAATTTGCGGTGCAATCCTGATACCGTGTTTCTTACAGACGTCCACGATTTTCTTCACGTCGGCTTTCGTCAGCGGATTGGAGTCCCGAAGTTCGGGATGGGATTCATACGCATAATTCCAGTCCACCCGCAAAATGAGCAGGTTGAAATGTGCCGGAGCCAGTTCTTCTTCTATGAATTTACAGAATAAATCCACTCCTTCAACCGAAGGCGCCGCAATAGCCAATCCCCTGACCGGCAACATATTGTCAATCTTTTCGGTAGATACGGACTGACCGAATGCAATTTGCACAAAGCAAATCAATAAAAAAATGAGATTTAAAATAAAACGGTTCATCATATAAAGATTTTAAGATTTTTAATGCAAAGATAGTATAAAATATCGGTTATAAATATTTTCAGAGAAGTTTTTATTAGAAAAAACAAAACCCCCGGCAAAAGCCAAGGGTCTTGTTTCAATTAAAAACGGTTTCAAGGAACGATGATCGTTATTTTGGAAATCGTAATAGCGTCGCCCTGTATGAGCATGGCGTCCGACCCCCAGGCGGGATGCGTCATGTGCTGCACCATTGCCGCGTTCAAGGTTACATCATAGGAAGTCGAACCTGCCGGAATACTCAATACATCTACAATGTAATTCGGATCGTTTTCCGGCACAATCTGACCTTCCCAGTCGCCAAAATAAAGTTGCATTTTAGGATCGCCTCCAAGACTTGAAAAGTAGAATCTCAATTTCGCCCCGGCTACCAGATTGTCTCCGAAATTCGCAATGGGTACGGAAACGGCAGTCCAAGTCAATACCAACTCTCCTTCACGCACGGTCTCTTCCTGAATCTTTACGGTGCTTATGACGGATATTTTGGAAATCGTAACGCCGTCGCCCTGCACCAGTATGGCATCCGAACCCCAGTCGGGATTCATGATGCGCTGTATGATGTCAGCGGTCAAGACCACTTCATAATACGGCGAACCTGCTTCCGGACGTACTTCCGGCACGATTTGACCTCCCCAGTCGCCTTCCCAGATTTGGAATACGGGACTTGCTCCCAGATTTGAGAAATACAACCTCAGTACATCTCCATCTTTCAATTCTCCGAAATTCGCCATGGGTATTGAGGTAGCGCCGCTCCAGCCTGCCATTACAATCTCCTTGTCATACACTACGGTTTCCACAATACCCGACTGGTCGGGAAGAACCGTAACGGCACATTCAGCCCAGAAAATCTCGTTGTCTTTCGATGTCGCTCGAATGACAGCGCTTCCGGCTTCCTTAGAGGCAATCTTAACCAATCCATCTGCGTTTACAGTAGCCATCGTTTCATCGCTTGACGTCCAGATGACTTCGGGGAAGGTGGCATTATCGGGCAATATGGTCGCCTCAAGTTGTATTTCGTCGCCGAAAGTACCTTCAATGGCGCTTTCGCTCAACAACAGTCCGGTTACGGAAACTTTGCTGACCGTAACGAGGCAGGTTGCCTTCAGGCTGCCATCCTCCGTCGTAGCGGTAATGGTGGCGTTGCCGAAGCCTGCGGCTGCTACTGCACCCGAATCGCTAACGACAGCCACATTTACATCGCTCGACGTCCACGTTATGTTCTTGTTGGTTGCATCTTCGGGGAACACGGTAGCCACAAGAGCTGCCGAGTCTCCGGGCAGCATGTAAAGAGCGGCTTTGTCCAACTCTATGCGGGTTACCCGAATCGCATTTACATAAACGGCGCAGGATGCTACTTTTCTGCCGACTACGGTAGTCACGATAATAGAGGCTGTTCCCTGTCCGGTGGCGGTTATTCCTCCAAGCTGATCAACCGTGGCGACAGATTCGTCGCTTGAACTCCAAACCACATCACTTGCGCCTGCGGGTTCAACCGTTGCTCCCACTACTGCCTTTTCGCCCAATTGAAGCATTACCGCGCTTTCGGTTACCGTTACGCCGGTTACGTCGCTCTTTTCAAATTTCTCGTCGCATGCCGCCAATAAAAGGACGGATGCCATCAAATAAAATATTGTATTCTTCATTTGCTTTCTAATTATTATTTGACTTTCTTATTCAGGATCATCACCGCTCTCTAACAAACTGAACAAATAGAAATTTGCCGTACCCGGTTCCGCAGGATACCGGAAGGCTAAGGTCATTTTGGTATCTGTCAGTCCTGCTGTTACGATTTCGAATACCTTGGGAATGATGTCCACAGTACCATTATATGGTCCTTTAGTACCGCCGACAATGCTAAGCGCTTCATCACCGCCGGTAATCTTCAACTGTCCAATAGACCAGGTACCAACCGGTTTTGATACATCTACGGTGAATTTACCTGTGTAAACGGTTCCGTTTGTCAAGGTGAGCACCATTTTATTGGGCAGATAGAACGCCATCGTTGCGCCTTCCCCATGTCCGGGACCTCCATATTGACTGTTTACAGTAGGAATCCACCAGGTTGGACCGGTATTACTATTATATCCTCCGTTACCAAATGCACCGGTGGGTAACTTATCTACATCCCAACCCCATACTTTATAACTTCTACCGCAGAAAGGCAGTAATTCGGGCGGGATATATCCTTCGCCGTTCCATTCCAACGTGTTTGCCGTATAAAATATTTCTCCGCTTTGGCCCTTCATTTGCAAAGGCTCAACCGCATTTCTATCGAAACCGCTCATGGGTATGTTAATTTCTATGTAAGAATCGGTTTTTTTAGCGAAGTTCATAGAATTTATGGAAAGACCGCCCGGCAGCATAATTTCAATAATGGGTCCGAGACCTTTACCCTGAATAGTGAGTTTATCATTGGGACCTACAACATAGTTCTTCGTTACCGGATTTACATCCATGGCGATTGCTACGAGGTCGCGCGTCGAAAAAATGGTAACGTCCAGAGGAATGACAAACTCGCCGTCGGGTAAGGTTACAGAAATCTTACCTTCACTTGCAACGCCTTCGGGAACAAGTGTATTGAGTTGAAACTCTCCTGCTTTCGTAAAATCAGTCACGGCAACGCCTCCGGGAAATGTGATCTTGGTGGCATCCTTGAAGCCGGGACCCGAGATGCTGACCTTTTGTCCGGCAGTCATCGGATTGGGGAGAACGCTTACGCCCCTCATCGTGTCTTCTGTTCCTGTTACAGTATCATTACAGCCGTAGAAACCGTTTGCCGCAACAAGAACGATACAGATTTGAATAATAAAAAACAATTTCTTTTTCATATTAATAAGAATTAAATGATTTACTAAAAATATTTACAAATTACCAGCCGGGATTTTGGGTCAATCCCTGCGCTTTCTGAAGTTCGCCGAAAGGTATGGGATAGAAGTAGAACTTGTCATCCCATGTTCCGCGATTGATTTCAGTACCTCGAGTTACCGTTCCATCCCTGGTTACTCTTATCGTTTTGATGTTGGAATAGAGTTGTGCTCCCTTCTTCCATCTGCGAATGTCCCAGAAGCGATGTCCTTCAAAAGCAAGTTCCACCATGCGTTCGCGCATGTAACGTTCTTCCCAGACGTCGCCGTTAGTCTCGCTTCCAAAGAGCGGCATATCAATGCCCGGTCTGCTGCGCAAGACGTTAATGGCATCGTTGGCGCTCATGTCAAGTATTCCCTCACCGGTTGCCGTAGCGTCTCTGTCCATATAGTTAAACATGGCTTCGGCATAATCAAGATAAAACTCTCCCAAACGGTAAGTAATCCAGGTATATTGGGTGTTTATTACCGGATTGACAAGACGATTCCCGCCATTTATATACTTTTTCAGATAGTAGCCTGTGGTGGTGGCATTCGTCACCGGCGGACCGCTTATGCCGCCTTCGAAAGTTTCGAGGGGACGGTCGCTGTAAGGAGCGACGGTAGGCCATGTATCGCCGTTTTTCGCTACGGTCAATCCGAAACGCGGGTCTAAATTTTGATAGGCGTTAGCCGGTATCACTGTCGGATTGACCTCGGCAAACGTTTTTCCCTTCCGGGCTTCCGGAGCGGAGTTCGAGTATTCGTATGCGTCCACCAAATTCTGCGAAGGACAATTTCCGCCGGTTACTGCACCTTCGAAACCAACGGGATAGTTAAACATCGCATAATCACGGGTGTTACCCGCACCACGAAACCAGATGACCTCGGGATTGGCATAATAATTGTTCGTAGCCCATATATTGGCGTATGAACTTAAGGCAATACCCCAACCTTCAGCATTGTCAATGAGTTCCTTGCAAGCAATGGCGGCTTTACGCCATGCTTCTTTCGGATTGGCAGGACTGAACAGCGGGCTGGCGGCATAAAGCAAAGTTCTTGCTTTCAGGGCAAGTACCGTAGGACGATTCACCCTGCCTATTTGATTTCCATCCTGGTCTGCATAACTGATGGGCAGAAATTCCATAATAGCATCGCACTCGTCAACGATAAACTGAAATACTTCCTGCACAGAGGAAGGCGTCAATTGGTTGGCATCCTCGGGCGACACGGTACGGGTAACCAAAGGAACGTTGCCATACGTTTTTGCCAGTTCAAAATGGAAATAAGCCCGCAAAAAACGCGCCTGATAGGGAAACAATTCAAATCTTTTCTGTAGCGTGGCATAAGCAACTGAAGTTGCTCCATTGGTAGAAGCTCCTCCCTGGTTAGCCTCGTATTCTTTAAGCGTTGCAAAGATTCTATCCAATCGCTCAAGAAAATTATTTGCTTTGAAAACCGCGGCGTAGGAATTGGTCCATGTATCGGGAAATGCATTAACGCTGCTCCATGCTCCGTTGTAGTAACGGTGGATGGTAGAAAGCGAGAAAGAAAAATCCGACTCGTCGGTGGCAGAGGCAAGCATCGCTCCGTTTAAGCCTGAATCGCCTTGAGTGCCCAAACCGTGACGGGTATGCGCATAAATCGTGCCAAGCATTGAACTTACTTCTACCTGGTTTTCAAACATCCATGCCTCGTCGAAAATATCTACTTCGTTGTACTTCAAATTATCGCATCCCGAAAATATCCCTATCGTCAGGATGATTGATAATAAAAAACTTGTTTTTTTCATTTTCTTATTGATTTTAAATGATTAAAAAATTACGGATAATCCTGCGGATACTCCTCTCAAAGACGGATAGGTAAATCCGCTCCTTTCGGGGTCTTGTCCGATGTAGGGCGTCCATGTATAGAGGTTTTCACCGGTAACCGACAGTTTCAGACCCGTAAGACTAATACTCTTCAGCATGGATTCCGGAAATCTATAATATAACTCGACATTGCGCAACTTGAGAAACGAAGCGTCTCTCAGCCAAAGAGTGCTTTGCTGGGAATTATTGGGTCTATCCGAACTGGACAGGGCGGGATATTTGGCATTGGTATTGTCCAATCCGGGGGTCCATCTGTTCTCATAGTATTCTACAGGGATATTCCGGCTTTGAATTAAAGGCATGTAACCGTTCTGTCCCCACAACTGGTCGTCCCATTTGTTGAACCGACCGGCGCCCTGGAACAGAATGTTCGCGCCGATTCCCTTAAATTCCAAACCTGCATTGAAAGCATAATTGATTTGAGGAACAGTCGTACTGTAACCAATGGGAACTGCATCGTTGGAATTTATGCTATTGTCCCCTTCGGCTTTATCCTGAAGCCGGTATTTGGCGTCGCCCGGGCGCAATAATGAAAATTCCTGATTGGGACTGTCTGCAATATCCTGCGCATTGTCGAAAAATCCGAGAAACTCCAAACCTCTTGGTTGATCTACGGCATATCCTTTGTGGTTCAACCAGGAATATGCTCTGGGTTCCTCCACCATATCAATAATTTTATTAACACTATGCGTAAACATTCCGTTGAGATTTATCTGCCAATCGCCGAATTGCTTATTGTAATTCAATCCTATTTCATAGCCCTTGCTGTCCACCGTGCCACGATTGCCATATCCTGCGCCGATACCTGCCATGGACGAATAAAGTCCGCTTTCATACATCAGGATATTGTTTCGCCTTTGATAGTATGCATCGAGTGTAATGTCGAGGCTGTTCATCAGCCGGGCGTCAATACCCAAATTGTATTTGTTAGCCGTTTCAAGTTTGAAGTTGGTGGTAGGCAAGGTAATTTGCGTTCTTCCGCCGTAGTCGCTGATAGCTCCGTCAGCGTTCGTCAGGATATAATTTCCTCCGCCGCTACCCCAGTAGGGGTCGTAGATACTCATCCAGATACTTCCGTTTCTGGGCACATTATCCGTATGCAATATACCAAACGACCCGCGCAGTTTAAGCAAATTGACGAAGTCGCTCTCTTTCAAAAAACCTTCTTCCGATATGACCCATCCCAAAGATACGGTGGGCGAAAACGACCAACTATGGGGATACGAGCGGTTAGAGCCAGTAATTGCCAGTACAACATCGGTTACATATTTACCCGCAAAATCATAATGGAGATAACCCATGAAGTTTGAGCGGTAAAAAGTATTAAGTATTCCATCGTCTAATTCGTCCTGCGTTTTGCGGATTACGGGATTGCTATAGTGGTAAATCAATGAAGCGGCCAGATTGTGATTGTCCATCTGTTTTTGATAATCAGCCGATAATACAAAATTCAGGCTCCTTGACGTCGCAACATTGCCTCTGCTGAAGGACAACTGATCTTGGGTTTGGTAATCCTCTTCCCTGATGTTTTGGCCGACAATCGGTTTTCCTGCGTCATCGAAAACGAAACTTTCTCTTGCCCACGAATAGGCTCTGTTGCGGTTTTCAAAAGCAATGTTATAAGCGTCGTAGCCGAATCTTCCGGTCAGCGACAATCCGTCAAGCAAAGCGTCTAACGATTGAGTCAATTTGAAATCTGCATTTAAAACCACACCGATTTCCCTGTAAAAGCCGGTATTTTGAATCCGGGCTACCGGATTGTAGAAACCCCAATTGTTGAACGTACCGCTACCGCCCCAGAGACCGTCTTGCGTGTGCACGGGAAAAATGCCTGCGGGCAAATAACTCATCGTATTGAATATACCTCCGGCGTCTATGCCTGAAGGACGGTTGGTCTCGAAAAGACTCCCCAGTATATTCGCTTGAAACGTGGTGCCCGGGTTTAAAACTACATCAAGATTTGTACGGACGTTGGCTTTGGAATACTTCAGTTGCGTGGAATATCCTGCGGATTCCTTGTTTTCTTCCGTACCCTGGAGCAATCCCCGGCTGTTGGTATAGTTCAGCATGGTGAAAAAGCCTACTTTTTCGGTACGGTTGGCAAAGTTCACATTTACTACGTCTTCCGCGGCTACGTCACGCAAGGCTTCCTTTTGCCAGTTCACATCGGGATAGACCTTGGGATAAGCGCCGCTCCTGAAAGCGTCCAACTCAAACTGGGTATACGATTGTCCAAGCCCGTCATTGCGCCGGGCTTCGTTCATGGCTTGAGCGTAGGTGTATGCATCGGCATATTCGACCATTTGCGGCAGGAAGGTAAACTTATGGTGATACTTCACATCCACCTTCATTCCCCTGGTTGCCGGTCCGCGTTTGGTCTTCACACTAATGATTCCGTTGATGCCGGTATAACCGTAGAGCGCTATTGCAGCCGCATCTTTCAGAACGGTTACCGATTCGATTTCGTCGAGCGTCAGGCGGTCGATACTTCGCGGAAAACCGTCTACCAAAATAAGGACATCGTTTTCGCCCAGCTCACCCTGGCTGTTCATGGTTTGAATGCCCCGAACATTAAAGGAAGCGCCGAACCATTGGTCGCCCACCCATCCGGTTCCCGAATTTTGGAGGGCTGTAAGACCTAACAGGCGGCCATACAGGGCATCTTGAAGACTGATGGCAGCCCGCTGTTGTAAAACCTCTGAACCGACGGTAGATGATGAAGCCGTTGAGGTCTTTCGGTCCTGAACGATACCGAAGCCTATATCAACTGTTTCCGAACTTTTCTGTATTTTCAGCGTATCCTGCACTTCCGGCGTTTCCTGTGAATAAGTCAGAAAAGCGCTCAATGCAAAACACATTATTATCGTTATTTTTAAAATATTTTTCATATACATTATATAATTATAAGATTTACCTCAACTTACCATCCCGGATTCTGTATCAATCCAAATCCCTTGTTAACTTCTTTCAGCGGAAAAGGGAGAATATACCATTTATCCGACCAGCCGCCTTCTTCCCACCACGAGCGTTGCATGCCGGAAACAGGGGTTTTGACGTACCAAAATTCGGGATATGGCTCGCCTGTTCCCAAAGTGCCTGTCTTTCCATCCATCCGGTAGGTCCACACGCCATGCAGTTGCTTGGTAAAGTCGTCCTTTAATTTTCTTCTTATCATGTCCATCAGGCGCGTATCTTCATATCCCAATTCACAGACCCTTTCGCGAAGAATTTGCTTAATCAGATTTTCCTTGTTGGATGTAAGATTCAGTTGAGGATTACTCGTTTCGATAGCGGGCAAACCTACGCGGGCACGCACCTTGTTGATTTCACGGCATGCTCCCGCCAGGTCGCCGGTTTCTGCCAGCGCTTCAGCGTAAATCAAATGAAATCCTCCCATGCGCAGAACCGCCCAACTGCGGGGACGGGTTCTCACACCATTATTCCCTATATCATCGCTCAGATTCATACACCATTTGTGATGACTCATTCCGTGTGAGAAAGCAATCGCATAAGCCCTGATAGCATTACCTCCGGGCCATGTTTCAACCCCCTTACCTGCATCGAAAATTTGACCTTTGTGTTGAACCCAAAGCGTTTCATACAGGCGCGGATCGCGATTGTCGAAGATATAATAATTGTCTGCCCGTGCAGGGCGACTTGCCTGTTGAAGACGCAATTCTTCGAGAGTAGGATTGGTAACATCCGTCGGTCTGGCGGGAGCGTTGACATAGACATCATCTACGCCGTCGGGATCGAATACTTTCCCGTTTGCCCAGCAGAACATTTCCATAAATTCCGCTGTCGGCGCCTCATGTCCCCACTGCGTTGCAGATTTGGAAAATAAAGCGTCCCACCATGAGGTTATATTCATGTCGGTATGGACATATATCAATTCGTTAGCGCCGCTGTTGTCCGGTCCTCTGTACCAATATGCGTCCTGGTATGCTGCTATGATAGCTTCTTCGGTTTGCGAAGCAGGCTGTATCAGCCGGTATTGATCACCGTTCGCACTGTTCAGGCGGATAAATTCTTCGCAGGTTTTCCTGAGTTCCTGCCACAGTTCAGGCTTATAGCCGCCCCACCATATATATGGTTTTACTTCCTCCTGCAATGGTTTTTCTCCTTGCCCGGGTTTGTAATATGGTTCGACATCATTGAATAAAGGGCTTGCTGCATCCAGTTGCACTAACATTTTTTGTGCCAGGGCGGCAGCTACGGTGATACGTCCCCACCATTCGCGTTGCTCGTTCTCCGGAATGATCCATGGCAGATTAGGCTCGTTAATAGCTTCGTCCAACAGACCAATCATGTAATCGTACATCTCTGCAATGGTGGCACGATTTGTCGCAGGATCATCGGTTGGTGTGTAAACCTTTTCCATCATTGGAATACCGCCATATTGACGGAACATTTGCCAATACTTGCCGGCGACGATTACCTTTGCTTCAGCCTTCAGGCGGTCCTTTTCCTCTTTAGGCATATCCGGGACGCGGTCTATATTTTCGAGAAAAGTAAGTCCATGGCGAATGCCCGAAAGACAATTCGCGACTCTATTATTCCTGTCGAAATAAGCCCAGCGACTATCGCCGCCGGTTGCGCTGAAACTGCCGGAATACCAACTTGTGTTGGTTCCTCCCCAGTTATTCATGGAATGAATGATATCCGATAGACTTTCATACCAGTCACCGCTCAGACTGCCGCCATATTGCGCAGCGGCTGAAGGAATAAATTGATACAGACCCCATAAGTGTTGACGCGCCAGTACGGCTTTCGAAAAAATCGAGTCAACGTTCAATTCAACGCTCAGCGGTTTATCAAGAGCGTCATCGCCAAATCTAAAGTCATCAATGCACGAATAAGACATGGCCAGGATCAAAACAAAAATTAAATTTTTTATTCTTGAATTTTTCATTTTATTTACTGTATTATTAAGTTAAAAACCGAGACGGAATCCTATGTTATAAACTCTTGTAGGCGGATATCTGAAAAATTGTCCGAATGAGCCGCCCGTCGTTTCGGGGTCGTTTGCTTTATATTCCGTAAAAGTAAGCAAATTGTAACCGGTGAAAAACAAACGTAAATTATTGATGTATGGAACTTTCCTTACATCCAAATCATAGTTCAATTCAAGATTTTTCAGCCTCGCGTAGGAAGCGTCTATTAAATATATTCTCGAATTTTGTGAGTTATTCTCTCGATTGTCGAATGTGATGCGCGGAAATACCGGATCCGGGTTGTCCTTTGTCCAGGCGTTTTCGGCTACATATTTGATAAGGGCTCCGTTGTTCTGCGAACCGAACGGCATTTGGTAACCACCCAGCGAACGATTGGTGTTGGTAGCGCCAATCCACAGCATACTGAGTTCGAAACGCCTGTATTTGAAATTCAAATTCAAACCGAAACTATATTCCGGATAGTCC
The DNA here is from genome assembly GCA_031277235.1 of Tannerella sp. Classification (GTDB taxonomy): domain Bacteria; phylum Bacteroidota; class Bacteroidia; order Bacteroidales; family Tannerellaceae; genus Tannerella. Next base: position 2,276 of record JAITMT010000269.1, on the reverse strand, counting down.
GGATATCCGATGGCGTGATTGTCGTTACCGTCTATTACTCCATCATAATTGAGATCCAAATATACGGCGTCGCCCTCTTTTAAAGAAGCTCCAAAGTGCTTGGGGAATGTATATTCCGGCTGTTGACCGCCTTCACCCTGGTTATTCAGCCAGGTTTGATACCCCGGTTGAGACTTTATGTATGCAAGATATTCGGTTTCGATTCCTTCGTGATAAAAATCAAAAAACTCAAGACCGAATGGCTGATTGACTCTTGTACCCTGGCGTGCCAAATAAGGTTCGTTAAGAACCTCAAAATATTTTACCAGTTTGTTTCGCGAAAACGACATGTTCGGTGCAATGGTGTATTGAAAGTCGCTACCGACCTTGTCTGTCCATGAAAGCGAAACTTCATATCCGTGATTATCCACGATATCGAAGTTTAGGGGAGGAGAGCCCGGCAGACCGAACTGAGCCGGATAGAGGTCGCCGGAACGGCTGCTTGGTACAAGAATATCCCAGCGATGTTCCCAGAAATAATCAAAATTAAGCCCCAGACGGTTGTTCAAAGTCCTGAGATCAAAACCGATGTTTTGTTTTCTCGCTTTTTCCCAACTTAAATCCGGATTACCCATATTGCTGTTTTCACGAGCGTTCGGTTTGTATCCGTCCGGATTGGTACGGTCGCCAAAAGCATAGCCTTTACTCATATCCGAGTAGTTACCGTCAGTATATGGTACAAACAAGGGAGGGTTCAGTGCAAACGCGGCGGGATAATACAGGAAACGTCCCACACCGCCGTCGTTTCCAACGATACCAAACGAATATCTCAGTTTCAAAAAATCAAGAATTTTCTGCTCTTTCATGAAATTTTCTTCGGTTATGACCCATCCGGCTGATGCGGAAGGGAAAAATCCGTAGCGTTTTCCGGGGGCAAAATTCTCCGAACCATTGTAGCCCATATTCAAATCCAGTAAATATTTCATCTGGTAATCGTAGGTAACACGTGCCACCAAACCGATGTATCCTCTGGGAATATCCGTGATTTCCCTGGGATAATAAGTCTTGGTCTGGTTGTAGAGCAAAAGCGCTGTAACGGTATGCTTCTCGGCAAACTGGCGTTGGTAATTCAAACTGACGTCGAAATACCAGTCGCGTGAGTACGAGTATGACTCTCCGTAAGTCAAGACATGCCTGTCGTCTATCTTTTCAAGCGTATAACCGGTAAGATTGTTATCGGCATCGTACACGGGATGAGGATAGTAGGGAGACACGGACAAGTTAGCCGTTTTATTCTTTTGCAATGCGAAATTGTTATTGTATGCGCCTTTTAACTTAAGGCTCAACCCGGACGTAATCATATCTAACTTTTGCTTCAACTCCAGGTCAAAGTTTAACACACTGGTTACTTCGTTTCTGTAACCGCGTCCGTAATACGCCGACAAACCGTCTCTGACAATATACATCGGCGTCAACTCACGGTTAAAGATTATATATTTTCCATCCACAATCCCCGCGCTTGACATCGGAGGCGCCTCCACCATACTGCGGAATATTGAGCCTTCACGGGCGTTCTCGCCGTTATTGTCACCCATAGTGTTGCGGTCTTCAATCCTGCCGCCAAGGCTAACGCTCAAAAGGGTAGATTTGCTCAGGTCTATATCCAGATTGGCTCTATAGTTATACCGGTTATACTTGAAGTTTTCCCTTGATCCGGCTGAAAAAGTTTTGAATAAACCGTCCTGAAAGAGTTCGCTTATCGAAACAAAGTATCTGGCCCGCTCGCTTCCGCCGGATACATTGACGTTGACTTGATTTTGAGAGGCTGATTTGTTCATGACATAACTCATCCAGTCAATAGAAGGATATAACACAGGCTGGTCGCCCAATTTATAGTGGTCAAGTGCCTCTTGCTTAAACATCAGAAGAGTGGGATCCATTCCGTCGCTCAACTGTGCATTATTAAAGGTTGTGGCGTAGAGATAACTGTCGGCAAACTCAACGATTTTGGTCGGTTGTTGCAGACCGTATGAAGCCGATGCCGTAATTCTGGCTTTACCGGTTTCACCACGTTTGGTGGTTACGAGAATCACCCCGTTGGCACCGCGAACACCGAACACCGCTGTGGCGCCGGCGTCTTTCAGAATCGAAATATCGGCCACTTCATTGGGATCGAGTTGGGTAAAGGGACGTTCCACGCCGTCTACCAGAATCAGCGGACTGGAATTGCCTTCGTTGAGCGTTGCCACACCGCGAATGTAAATGGCAGGGTCGTCGAAGCCGGGTAATCCCGAATA
>JAITMT010000259.1 GCA_031277235.1 Tannerella sp. | reverse complement strand
TTCTCCGGAGGTTCCTCCGGATGTGGCGAACATCGAAGATGCTTTCGTTACGATGGCTGCCCTGATTGCGTTTATTCCGTTTGTGGTACAGATTCTACGGAACTGGATCATGCCGGACGAGGGCGGATTGACGGTGCAGATATTCAGTTGGTCTGTCGGTATAGTGATAACGCTGGCGGGATGGCTGGCAGGACTTGGCTTCCTGGACGGTCTGCTGTGGTGGCAGGCGGTCCTGTACGGACTGGGCGCGTGTCTGGCGGCTAACGGCATTTTTGATACGGGATTGATTCTGTCCGTGTTTTCGCTGTTTAGGAAAAATTGAGAATTTTAGAGTTTAGAGTTTGAGGTTTGAGGTTCAAAGTTCAAGATTCAACGATTCAACAACTAAACGGTTCAACAACTAAACAGTTAAACAAATTTTAAATAAAAAACGATATGAAAGTAGATTTAAACAGAAATTTTAAGGACATCGCCGGCACGGATATTCCCGGCGAAACGATGGCGGACACGGTTTCCAAAGGTCTTTTTATGGGACGCGGCGTGTCGGTTGTGGATGCGAACGAAAAGTATCTGGCGTACAAACTCTCAACAAAACTGATTGCCGGAAAGGGTGAAACGGAGTTGAGCGACGCCGAAGTGGAACTGATCCGGAAAGTGGCGGCGGCGATTTGTACGCCGGGGGCTTACGGACAGGTTGTGGATTATTTGGATGAACGGGTAAACGGGTGAACGGGCTATGAAGATATTTTTATTGACTTTGTGGCAGTTGCCGCGGTGAATAGTGTTGTGTTATATTGTTTGAGTGAGCGCGGTATCGGAATTGGATGTCGCGCTTACTTTTTTCCTGTTTGGATAGGCGCGTGTGTTTTTCTGGAATTTCCGCTTTTCGTTTTGGATGTCGGGGACGGCGGTTTCCGCTTTTCGTTTTTTATTTTAACTGTTTTTCGTTTTGCGGATTATATATCAATTTTGAAGAACAGCCCCTGTTGGTTAATGCGTGGTCGCCGATAAACTGCCGACCGCAGTTTTTACAAAAATAATTTTGTTTTTTACACGGTTTTTTGCCGTTTTTCTTTACCTTTGCACTTTGGCAATGGGGACAAGTGAGTGTTATTGTTATTTGCAGGTACAAAGATGCAATTTTTTCCTCATTATCAATGTTTTATAACAGCATCCTTTTATAAAACCTCCTGATTTTTTTATAACATTTCCACATCTTTCGATTCCCGGTATTTCTTGGGGGTTGTTCCAAATTTTTGAGCGAAAATCCGGTAAAAACTGCCCCGGTTGTTGAATCCGGCTTTATACATGATTTCATCTACCGAATAGCGGCTGCTTATCAATAGTTTTTCGGCGATTGCCAGGCGATATTCTTTAATTAAATCTGCAGGAGTCCGATCGGTAATCATTTTCAATTTGCGATAAAGGTTCCGCGTGCTCAATCCCAGTTCCGATGCCAATTGTTCGGTTGAAAAGTCCGGATTATTCAGATTTTTATCAATAACGAATATCATCCGCTCGAAAAATGTTTTATATTCCTTATGGATATATTTGCCATTCATAAATTCAAAAGCGCTGATTGCCGATTGATAGTAACCTTTTAAATCGTCCCGCTGCCGGAGCAACCGTTCGACTACCGACAACAGATATTCCACATTGAACGGTTTAACGATGTAGGCTTCCGCTCCGGCGGAAATTCCTTCCGTTTGTTCTTCCGGCGTATTTTTAGCGGAAAGCAGTATGAACGGGATATGTGCCGTCAGGCGGTCGGATTTAATCTGTTTCATCAGGGAAATTCCGTCCGTATCCGGCATCATGATATCCGAAATTATCAGATGAGGCCGGACGGTTTCCATTGTTTCCAGGGCAGAACCGGCATTTTCCAATGCAATCACATTGTATGTTTTTTTCAGAATATCGGAAATAAACCAGCGCATTTCAGGCTCGTCGTCAATGACGAAAATGGTCAGTTTGGATTTAACCGGCTGTTCATTTTCCAATTCGATGACCGGCTTATCAATCAGCGGATGGGAAGAAATCATCATCGGCTGCTTTTCCGAAAGCATCGGCTGTAGATTTTCGGTAACAGTTCCGGAGGGAAGCAGCACGCTGAATTCGGTCAATTCATCGGGGATGCTGCGAACATTGATTTCCCCTTCCAGCAACTGAACCATATTGTGACAGATCGCCAATCCCAAGCCGTTACGCGAAAAGAGACCCTTTGGCGATTGCTTTTCCAGATTTTCCAACACTCTGTAGCGGTCAAAAATAAACGGAATATCTTTTTCATGAATCCCTTTTCCGGTATTGCTTACCGAAATTTTCAACAGTTGGTCTTCGACCTTGATTTGTAAAATAATTTTCCCTTCGTCGGGCGTATATTTGAAGGCATTGGACAACAGATTCGTCAAAATGGTCGTAAAACAATTTTCGTCCGTATTCCAGCGAATCGCATCCTCAATAACTGTTTCATACATGATATGGTTTGATTTCGATAATTCGACGAATGAATCCGCCAGGACACGCGCCGATTCCGAAATATCCAGCGGTTCGATTACGCAAATGCGATGCCCGGTTTCCATCCGCCTGAACTCAATCAATTCCTGAATAAGAGAGTGGAGACGCTTTGTATTTTTCATAATCAGTTGGGCGTATTTTTTCACGAAACCGTCTGATTTTTCATACGACAGAATCCGGTCGCAGGGTCCGTAAATCAGCGTTAGAGGCGTCGAAAATTCATGGGTGATGTTGGTGAAAAAGCGCAGTTTGGATTCATAAATTTCCTCTTTTTGCCGCCGGCTCATTTTCTCCATCAGGCTCTCCCGTTTACGCCTGTAGCGAAGCCGGACAGATTGTATGAAAACATAAACCGACGCCAGCAATAACAGTGTATAGAGCGCATACGCCCAGTCGGTGCGATACCAGGGCGGAAGAATTTTGATGCGCAGCGAATAAATATCCGACATACTGTTGCCGTTATTGCATTTCACATACAGGACGTATTCTCCCGGTGAAACACCGGTCAGGCTAACGGTATTGGAATGTCCGTTGTTTATCCATTTATCGTTCAAATTTTCCAGATAATAATAATATTCACAATTCTGACCGTTCAAATAATCCGGAGCGATAAAGGAGATGGAGAAGAAATTCTGCTCATAGTTCAATTCAAGAAATTCCCCATCCTTTTCCCGTTTCATAAAATCGTTCAGGTTGTATTCTTTTTCATAAATCCGTAAACCGGTAAAATAGATTTCAGGAACAAACTCCTTTCTTACATAAACATCGGGAGAAATGGTTATAAACCCGTTGGTGCCGCCGAAAAACAAAACGCCGGTTTTATCGTCTTTCAAATAGGCTCCATCGCTAAACTCCGAAACCTTCAGTCCGCTTTGACGGTTATAGACTTTGAAACTGTTTGCCGGGACGTCAAACTGCACGATACCGTTATTCGTACTCAACCACATGGATTCGTTATCATCTTCCAGTATTCCGTGGATCGTATTATTGGGAAGCCTTTCGATATCATTGTAATTCTCATATAAAATCTCGTGTGTCGCCGGATTGTATTCCGGCAGTTTCAGTATTCCGAAACTGGTCCCGACCCACAGACTGCCCCTGCCGTCTCTGTAAATGCTGAATATATCGTTGATTGTCCGGATATCATTTTGATGAAACCGGATTTCATCGAATGTTTCCGTTTTCAGATTCAGGCGTCTCAATCCATAGCCTCTGTTTCCAAACCAAAGCGTACTGTCGTTTTCCCGACATACCGTGAAAAAATAATTGTACGGCATCTCGTCTTTTATAAATGTAAACCGTTTGATTGATTTTATAAAAGGTTCATCGGCTGATCCTCCAAGGATGATTTTGAAAATTCCGGCGCCCACCGAAGCCAGCCAGAGGGTCGTATCATTCACTTCGCATATCGAATGGATATAAAGAATCGGTTCCGTACTTTGGGAATTTAACCGCTTTACTTTTTTATCTCTGAACGAATAATAATTTAATCCGGGACCGTCACCGCCGATCCAAAACAGATTCCGGCTGCTTTTTTCGAAGGCATAGACCGAATTATTGATGAGAGCGCTGTTTGCAGTCGTAATGGGAACGATTTTTTTCGCTTTTAATTCGTTTTTGGTATCATAATCCTCAATCATTAAAATACCGTCGTCTTTTGTTCCAATCCAAAAATTCCGGTTTTTATCCAGAAATAAAGCCCGGATCGGTTTTTGAATGGAATACTGCAAATGTTCAAAAGTCGTGGTGCGGATAGAAAACAAATCGCGGGTGTACATGTAAACTCCCTGTCCGTCGGTACCAATCCACAGAATATCCTGCACGTCATCTTTATATAAGGAAAAAACCCCGCAAAAAATATCAATGGACTCCGTCCTGTATTTCAGTTCATTTTCGGGTGTATGTCGCAGACGAATCAAGCCGTTAGTCTGAAAAGCAACTACATAATCATCCTTATCCTTGATGACGGAAGAGACAATACCCCGCTTTTCGATTTCTTCTTTCAGCCGGATGATAAGACTTTTTTTACCGTTTACTCCCTCCGTCTCAAAAAGAAAATCATCGGAATCAATGAAATAAATGCGTCCGTTATCTTCAAACGCATATCGAATCGGAAGGTCGTGGGCAAAATTGTCTGCCGGAGTGAGTTGCGGTTTCCCGTCCGGAAAGGAAATACGGACATTCTGTATCACTCCTTTATCCGTTACGATCCACAAAACATTCTTCCGGTCAATGAAAATACGCTGAATTTCACTCTTGACGATACCCGGATAGTGGAGGGAGACGAATTGCTTTTTCGATTGATCATAATAATCAACCGTGTCGTTCTTGTGAATAGTAAATACTTTATTATCGGAAGTTTTTGTCCAGAAATATTTTCCTTCAAATTCTTCAAAACATTCAATTTCCCTTGTCTTTTTGTTGTAACGGTTGAGACCGTGGTTGGTATTGATCCAGATAATACCGTCTTCTCCTTCCCTTACTTCCTCAATCAGATTACCGGACAGACTGCCCCGTGCATTTACATCGGGTTTAAAAATTCGGATATTGACGCCGTTATATACGTTGAGTCCATCAACAGATCCACACCATATAAATCCTTCACTGTCCTGGCATATTGATGAAATAGCGCTGTTCGACAGTCCCTCCCGGCTCGAAAGTTGCCGCAAATTATAGGCTTTGAGAGAAAATGCCGGGAAAAGCAAACAGAGAAAAATCCATTTCCATTTCATAGAGCAAACGGCATAAATCAATAATTTAATTCGATTTCCTATTTTTTGAATATTTCGCATACATGTTACTTCCTGAATTTCGCGGTAAAGATAAATGGAAATCTTAAAATTTCAAAATATTTCGTTTTTCTTATGAATTTATTCTGTGAGAATTTATTCTTTCCTTACATTTTTTGTCCTTTTGAGAGGTTAAAAACATCCATTTTTATCCCTGAAATGTTAAAATTTTGCATATAACAATCCCGTGTCGGAAATCTGTAATAATATGTCATAAAATCGTACATTCTGCTGTTGTTTTTTGTATTATTTTTGCACTCGGTTTTATAATTATTGATAATTCTATGATAACACGCAGACATTTTTTTAAAGCGGGAGGCTTGGGTTTGGCGGCAGTAGCTTTTGCCGGTAAAGAATCAGTCTTTTCAGAAACCTATTCCGCTCTGAAGCAGACCGGATATGTTTCAAAACGTCCGGAACTGTCTCAACGGAATTTTACTTCCCGCGCGGTGGAAGAAACGATCGGGCAGGTAAAAAAACAATTGAAAGACCCGAAATTAGCCTGGATGTTTGAAAATTGTTTTCCGAATACGTTGGATACGACTGTTCATTTCCGGACAACGGATGGTCGTCCCGATACTTTTGTATATACGGGCGATATTCATGCGATGTGGTTGAGGGATTCCGCAGCGCAAGTCTGGCCCTATTTGAATCTGATGAAAAAAGATGAACCGTTGAGATCGCTGATAGCCGGCGTCATCAACCGGCAAACACAATGTATATTGCTCGATCCGTATGCGAATGCCTTCAATGATGGTCCGGCGGGTGGAGAATGGATGTCGGACATGACCGATATGAAGCCGGAACTGCACGAGCGGAAATGGGAAATTGATTCGCTTTGCTATACAGTCCGTCTGGCTTATCACTATTGGAAAATAACCGGAGATACAGCGGTGTTTTCTTCCGACTGGATCAAGGCTGCCGGATTGATACTCAAAACCTTCAAGGAACAGCAACGAAAAGACGGATTGGGTCCGTATAAATTTCAACGAAAAACCGAACGGCAATTGGATACGCTGTCAAACAACGGCTGGGGCGCTCCGGTGAAGCCCGTTGGACTGATCGTTTCTTCTTTCCGACCGTCGGACGATGCTACTTCTTACGGCTTTTTGATTCCATCCAATCTGTTTGCGGTTGTTTCATTAAGGCAATTAGCCGAGATTTCGGACAAAGTAACCGGCGACAGAGACTTTGCTTCCCAATGTACAATGCTGGCATCGGAAGTAGAAACTGCGGTTAATCGCTATGCAATCACGGAACATTTATCGTATGGAAAAATTTACGCATACGAGATTGATGGCTTTGGAAACCGTTTATTCATGGATGACACCAATGTACCCAGTTTGCTGTCATTACCTTATCTGGGATGCGTCGCCGCTAACGATCCGGTTTACCGGAACACACGCAAATTCGTTTGGAGCGCCGATAACCCGTATTTTTTCAAGGGAAAGGCAGCCGAAGGAATCGGCGGACCTCACATCGGTTTCGATATGGTGTGGCCGATGAGTCTGATTATGAAAGCAATGACAAGCGATAACGATACCGAAATAAAGTATTGTGTGAAAACTTTGCGCGACACGGATGCGGAAACAGGATTCATACACGAAAGTTTTAACCGGGATAATCCCGAAAAATTTACCCGTTCGTGGTTTGCATGGGCAAACACCCTGTTCGGAGAATTAATCCTTAAATTATTAAATGACGGGAAAGTTGATTTGTTGAATAAATTATGAATTTATATTCTTAAATGATATTGTTATGATAAAATTAATTGGAAAAACTCAAACACGAAAACTTGGTGAAAGGTTTCTATACCTTTTTCTATTGTTTTTATTGATTTTAACACCCGGAAAATTAAATGCCCAACAACTAACCGGCGAAAGAGTGTTAAAAATCACCGGGAAAGTCCTGGATGAAACCGGAGAACCGGTTATCGGAGGAAATGTAGTCCAAAAAGGCACTTCCAACGGAACCGTGACAAACATGGATGGAGATTTCAGTTTCGATGTTCCGCAGGGAGCAACGATTACGATCTCCTATTTGGGATATTTAACGGAGGAAATTGTTGTCAAAGACAGTAATCCGCTTTTTATTCATCTGAGAGAAGACGTTCAAAAACTGAGTGAAGTGGTCGTCATCGGTTACGGTACCAGAGAACGCAAGAATCTTACCGGAGCCATTGATGCCGTAGGATCATCCGCCATTGAAAACCGTCCGGTAGGCAATACCATGCAAGCGCTTCAGGGATTGTCGCCCAACCTGACTATTCAGCAGCGGAACATGAATCCCAACGACAACAGCATGAATCTCAATGTTCGCGGCGTCAGCACGATGAACAACAACGATCCGCTGATTGTTATTGACGGTCTGATTTCAGGTACGGCTACACTGAATAACTTGAATCCCAATGACATTGAAAACGTGTCCGTATTGAAAGACGCCGGAAGCGCGGCAATTTACGGTTCCCGTTCTTCCAACGGGGTTATTCTCGTTACGACCAAACAGGGAACAAAATCCGGTAAACCGGTAGTGAAATTCAGCGGTTTGGTTGGTTATGAACATGCGGATATTCTGTTCCGACCGGTGAAAGGCTATGAAAATGCGCTGCTCACCAATCAGGCTTACATGAATTCGGGACAAAACCCAATCTTTACCCCTGAACAAATCCGGGATTTGTATGATCATCAAAGCGAGGAATACTGGTATTTCGACAAAATCATTCAAAAGGCGCCTCAACAGACCTACAACATGAGTATCTCCGGAGGAAATGCGAATTCCACGTATATGGTATCGGCAGGTTATTACAATCAGGGCAGCAACTACATAGGCAGTTTCGGTTTGGAACGGTATAACTTCCGTACCAACCTGAGCACCGAATACGGTCGCTTCAAATTGACGTCAATGATGGCTTATAACCGCAGAATGGACCGTACGGTTGCCGGTGGAACCGGAAATGTAATCATAAATTCCACCCGTATCCCGCCGTATTATTACTACAAGTTTCAGGAAGACGGCAAATGGCTTACGAATAACGTAGTCAATGACGACAATACCATGGCTAAACTGTTGGAAGGAGGTTACGAACGCAAAGACGAAGACAATTTTATCGGAAGTCTGAGTCCGGAACTGAAAATTCTCGAAGGATTGAAAGCCAGGGGCTTGATAGGATTGGATTTGACACAGCATCATCGTTACCGCAGGTTTATACAGGTACCTCTATATGCAAATGTTGACGCCGACCAGCCGACCAATTTCATTTCTCCGGATAGAATTACGGACGATTACAATGAAAAACGATATACGTTGAGCACTCAAGCCATGCTGGATTTCGACCGGACATTTAATGCCGATCACCATGTTACCGGATTGTTGGGAGCATCCAACGAATCCTACACGAGAGAAAACGCTACTGCCGGCTGGAGATATACCGACCCGGATTTGGGTCTTCCGGTATCCAAGGAAGGTCAGGCTGTTAACCCCGATGTTAGCACTACCAATGCGAATACGGACCAAACGAGTATTACCTCTTTATTCGGTCGTGCCGGATACAGTTATAAGAACAAGTATTATGGAGACTTCGCTTTCCGTTACGACGGCTCTTCCAAGTTCGATAAAGACCATCGCTGGGGTTTCTTTCCGTCTTTTTCTGCCGGATGGAGACTTTCCGAAGAGGGTTTTCTGGAATCGTACAGGGATGCAGTCGGCGATCTGAAAATTCGCGGATCGTATGGTATCCTGGGAAATCAAAACGTGGGCAGTTATGCCTATCAAACCACCTATCAGATCTTCGCCGACTCTTATGTGTTTAATAATGTATCCGTTCCCGGAACCGGATACAATTATGGAAATTCGTTGCTGGAATGGGAAAAATCAGCAACGACAAACATCGGACTGGACGCCACTTTCTTAAAAAACAAATTGTATGTGGCATTGGATTACTTCAGTAAAAATACGTCCGGAATTTTGTTAACGCCGGTAGTTCCCTCTGCTTTCGGAAGTAACGCCCCCAATCAAAATCTTGGCGAAATGCAAAATCAAGGTTGGGAAGCTACCGTCAGTTATCGGACTCGATCGGGATCTTTCACGCACGACCTCAGTTTGAATGTTGCCGATACCAAAAATAAAGTAATTGATTTTGACGGAAAAGAGCAAATCAGCCAGAATGATCAATTGTATAAAATAATTCGCGAAGGCGAAGCCCTCGGTTCGTACTACGGATATAAAGTGGACGGCTATTTCCAAAGTTATGAAGAAATTGCCGGCAGCGCGCTTCCGATCGGAGCCAACGTTCAGCCCGGCGACGTTAAATATGTGGATATTGATGAAAGCGGTGTGATTGACGATAAAGACCGTGTCATCCTGGGAAATGCTTTTCCGAGATATACTTTCGGATTTACCTACAATCTTACTTACAAAGGATTTGATTTGGGAATGTTGCTTCAGGGAGTCGGAAAACGGGACATGTTTGTACGCGGGGAATTGATAGAGCCCTTCCATTCCAATTATTCCTACGCTATTTACCGGCATCAACTGGATTTTTGGACGCCAACCAATCCCGACGCCCGCTGGCCGCGTCTGGTTGCTCCCGGTTCCGCTTCTCAAGCGAATAACTGGGGAAAAGCGGGGAACGGTATCTATTTATTGGACGGAGCCTATCTGCGTTTGAAAAACATTCAAGTCGGCTATACCTTACCCCGGTCGCTGACTGCTAAACTCGGCATTCAAAAACTGCGCGTCAGTCTGAATGCACAGAATCTATTGACATTAAGCAAAAACGCATTCATTGATCCGGAATCTTCGGAATTTGGCAGTAACATGGGAGGTACCGGAGGCGTCGGAGCCAACAGCGCACGAAATTATCCTTCCCTGATTTATTACGGATGCGGATTGGAATTAGAATTTTAATACATTACAGTCATGAAAAAGAAATTAACATTATACAGTACAGGTTTAGTATCTTCGATACTTTTGTTTCTTAATTCCTGTAACAGTTTGGATCTGGCGCCAACCAACCAGTTTACCGATTTGACGTATTGGACATCAGCCGATAAAGCCTCTTCCGTCTTGAGTATGGCTTACAGTCAGATGTTTGGAGCCAATTACTATTTTGCCAACGAACGTCTGTCCGATAACCTGTATGAAGATCGCGGAAACACCGACGAAAAAATCTTCACTTCGGGACAGGCAGATCCTGCGCTCGGACGTTTTGCCAACGAATGGAGTAATTGTTATGCAGGTATCAAAACCTGTCATACCTTCTTGGAAAACGTGGATCGGGTACCCGGTATGGACGAAGCGCTGAAAACCCGAATGAAAGCCGAAGCCCGTTTTATCCGCGCCTTTCTCTATTTCCGTTTGACTACTCAATACGGAGATGTGCCGCTGTTCGATCACAATCTGTTATTGGAGGAAGCAACCGTTCTCTCCCGCACGCCAAAGGCTGAGGTCGTTGATTTTGTGAGGACAGAATTAAACGATATTGTTTCCGTTCTTCCGACCAAACAGGAATACAGTACCGCCGATAACGGCCGGATTACCAAAGGCGCCGTTATGACGTTGCTGGCTCGTACTTATCTGTATGAAAACGATTGGAACAATGTAGCCTCTGTTTGCGAAAAAATCATGAACGGCGACTATGGTCAATACGCTTTGTTTCCCGATTACGAAGAACTCTTTTTGCCGGGTGGAAACGATTATCCGAACAAATACAACAGTGAAGTGATTTTGGATATCGGCTACGCGCTGAATCTGAGAACCTGGTCGGAATATTACGATGCCATTCCGCTTTCCGTGGGCGGACGTATCAGCGCTTTTGCTCCTACTCAGGAATTGGTTGACGATTACGTCATGTTGAACGGAAAGGGAATCAATGAAAGCGGCTCGGGCTATGACGAAGATAATCCTTACGTCAATCGGGATCCGCGTTTCGGATACACGATCGTTTACCACGGCTACCAATGGAAAAAAGCGGATGGAACAACCACCACCATTTATATCCAGCCGGGAAGCGCTCAATTGGCAGGGGAACCCGCGACAGACCAATATGCGGGACCCGGACAAAACACGACCGCTACCGGCTATTACTTGAGAAAATGGTATGATCCGAATGCTCCGCAAGGCATGGCTTCGGGACTTAACTTGTACTTGATGCGTTATGCAGACGTATTGTTGATGTATGCCGAATCTAAAAACGAGTTGGGACAGATGAATGCGGATGTTTGGAACCGAACCGTCGGAGCCATTCGCACCCGCGCCGGATTTACCGACGCTTCCGCTCTGAATTTTCCAAATTCCGACCAATCCGCTCTGAGAAACATCATTCGTCGCGAACGTCGTTGCGAATTGGCTATGGAAGGCTTGAGACTCTTCGATATTCGCCGGTGGAAAACGATTGAAACGGTAATGAACGGCACTCCTCACGGAGCGAAATACGCTGCGAATAACACACAATATATTGAATTAGGTGCAAGGGTATTCAATCCGGATCGCAATTATTTGTTTGCGGTACCCCAGTCGCAACGGGATATTGATCCGAATCTGACTCAAAATCCGGGATATTAAACTTGGAATTATGAATTATAAATCATGTATATTATGAAATCAATAATAAATAGAATAATAATCTTGACATCTTTCGTCCTGGTTGTTACTGCATGCAGTAACGACGGAGAAGTGAGAGAATTAAATGTAAGCGCGGTGAAAGCGCTGTATGAACCGTCCGACGGGCAGGCAATCGTATTGCAGGCTTCAACTTCCGCTTCCCTCCTTTTTTCATGGGAGCCTGCGCTGGCAGAAGATGGAGGAATGGTGCTGTATGAAATTGCTTTCGATAAAACGGACGGCAATTTTTCCAATCCGGTATTTATGACAGCCGCCGACAGGAACGGAGGCGTAGCTTCCGCTACCATTACCCATAAACAGTTGAATCAGATTGCAGCCATGATGGGTATCGGTTCCGCTGAAACCGGTTCCTTCAAATGGACTGTTTTTTCTTCCAAGGGAATCAATCCGATGAAAGCGGAAAAAGAACAGACGATTACGCTAACCCGCTTACCCGGATTCGCCGATATCCCCGATCAAGTGTATGTTACGGGAGATGCTACGGAACCCGGCGCCGATCTTTCAAAAGCATACGCCATGAAAAAGATTGCTGACGGAGAATTTGAAATCTACACGCAATTGACGGCGGGAAAGACCTTCAAATTCGTTAATACGACTACCGGAACTCCTACTGAATATTCGCTGAGCGGAGATAAAATTGTAGCCGGAGGAACCACTACGGCATCCCAAACAGGTATTTACAAATATTACCTCGATTTCAATGTCGGCTCTTTCTCGATGAAAGAAGTAACCAAAGTCAATTTGTTTTTGAACTGGTCGCAGCGAAAAATAGAACTGCCTTACGTCGGCAACGGTATTTGGCAAACAACAAATTACACCATAACCGGACTGTCCGGAAGCGACAATACCGACGATCGCTACAAGTTCAGAATGGAAAGCCCCGACGGAGAAACCGAATGGAGAGCGATCAATAACGACAGCAAACCAACCGGAAATGCCGCTTACTACTACATGGTAGAAAAAACCAATGTGGATCAATGGACAAACAATGAGATATGGAAAAATCCTTCCACCACCGGCTGGAGCGATAAAACCTACGATATTACCTTCTCGCTGAATGCCCAAGGATCTTATACTCATAATTTAGTAATTAAATAAATGGAATTATGAAAACAATATCGAATCAGTTAATAATCGTAAGCGCTTTAATTTTAGCGTTTACTTCCTGTAAAGAAGAAATGGGGAAGATAAACGACCGGTTGTCGGCGGTTGAGGTTTTGATAGAACCTGCCGATGCAAAATCGGTTGTATTGCTTCCCGAACCTACTGCAACGCTGTATTTTGAATGGGAGCCTTGCAAAGTGGAAGACAGCGGAACCGCTTTGTATCAGATTGTCTTCGACAAGGCGGACGGGAATTTTTCCAATCCGGTATATGTTACCAATTCCGATAACAACGGCTACCGGAATTATGTAACAATTACGCACAAGCAAATGAATAAGATTGCAAAAACGATGGGAATCGGTCCTTCGGCAACCGGGACTCTCAAATGGACGGTGTTTTCGACCAAGGGATTGCAATCCATGAAAGCGACCCGGGAAAATACCATTGCCATCACCCGGTTAGCCGGATTTGACGATGAGGATATTCCCATAGATTTGTTTGTAACCGGAGAAGCGTCCGAAGGAGGAACAGACCTGTCCAAAGCGCATAAAATGAAAGCGATTGCCGCCGGAGAGTTTGAAGTTTACACCAAACTCTCAGCCGGAAAACCGTTCTACTTTGTCAGCGATACGAAAGGGAGTCCCGCTCAATTTTCCACAGCCGGCGGCTTGGTAATGAAAGATGGAACGGCTACGGTTGCTGCCGATGGCGTATATCGAATCAAACTTGATTTCACTACCGGCGCCTGCACCTATACGCTGGTGACAAGAATCGGACTTTTCTTCAGCCCCGACAACAAGATTCTCTTTGACCTTCCTTACGCAGGATATGGCGTCTTCCAGGCGAAAAATCAAACGGTCACTTTCAAACAGGAAAGTTGGGGCAGAGACGAACGTTACAAATTCAGAATGTTTATGAAGGAAAACGGAGGAGCCGACGCAGAAAAAGAACTCGAATGGGCTACGTTGAATCCCACCGACGCTCGACCAACAGCGTCAAGTCCGCCCTCTTATTATTACTTGAATTTAATAGATAATTTAACCCAATGGGATAATAAGTGGAAATTAATGGGAGACTTCGATGATGTCCCGGCTACTTATACAATCTATTTGCAAGCCGATCAGCCCTATACGCACAGTATAGCCAAATAATGAACAATTGTGTAGAGACGGGGCATGGCTCCGTCTCTACATTTTAAATGAATCATACACGATGAAAAATATAAAGATAATATACTGTTTATTGTTCTTGCCAATCCTGTTGGCAACCTGCGGAAGCGGCAATGACCAGCCGGATCCGAAGGAAGAGAAAATCCAAATCAATTGGTCTGCCGCCGCCGACAGTAGCAGCAAGTCGTTAGTCAATTCCTTCTGGAATGCTCCGGGAAAATATTTTAACACAGACAATGCCTCCAATACCAATTTCCAGTATTGGCCCAACGGACATGCCTTAGATGTCTTGATTGACGCTTATATCCGAACCAATGATGCCTTTTATAGAAATTACATTGATCAGTGGTATGACGGGGTAAAAGTTAAAAACGGCAACCGGTTTTGGAATGAATACTACGACGACATGGAGTGGAATGCCCTGGCTATGCTCCGCGCCTACAAAGCGACCAACGACGTCAAATTCAAGGATGCCGCTCTGGAAATCTGGGAGTGGATCAAGGCAGGATGGAACTCCAATGCCGGAGGAGGCATTACCTGGAAACTGGGGATGGAATACAGTAAAAACGCCTGCTCCAACGGACCCGCCTGTATTTTAGCCGCCCGTTTATACCGGGAATTTGGCGATGAAAGCAATAAAGAGTGGGCGCTCAAAATCTACAATTGGGAAAAATCAACCCTGTTCAACAGCAACAACGGAATCGTTTACGATGCTATCAACAGCAATACAGGCGTTATTCAAGACTGGATATTTACCTATAATCAGGGAACTTTTGTCGGATCTGCCGTCGAATTATATAAGATACTCGGCGAAAAGGCTTATTTGAACGATGCTGTTTTAGCCGCCGATTATACCATCAGCGCCCTGGTTAATAATTCGTTATTGAAAGACGAAGGCAAAGGCGACGGCGGACTTTTCAAAGGTATTTTTATCCGTTATTTTACCGATTTAATACAACAGGATCGCTTGGATGCCCCTGCCAAAAAACGTTATATCCAATTTATGCAGTTCAATGCGGAAACACTTTGGACGCAGGGCACCGCCAAACCGGCAGTTCTCTACGGTCCCAATTGGGGCGCCAAACCAGGGTCTCCCGTCGGATTAACCGAGCAATTGAGCGGATGTATGCTGATTGAAGCCATGGCGCTTTTGTCTAAAAACAGAATTTTATAATCCAATAAAACAACAAAAAAATATGAAACAACTACTATGTGGCTTTACAGCCTTCATCATCGGATTTTCATGCAACTCTGTCACAGAGAAACAGGATAAGAAATATACGGACTACGTGAATCCTCTATTGGGTACCACCACTTTATGGGATCCTGCCGATGCAGGATTTACTCCCACCCGCAGAGTCTGGGGCGCCGAAGTCTTTCCGGGATCTTCCCTTCCCAACGCCATGGTGCAGGTAAGTCCGGTAACGATGTTCAGAAGCGGTTCCGGCTACCAGTATGAAGATACAGTCATCTATGCCTTTACCCATACGAGCAAAGGACATTGGAACCTGTGCCATATCCCGGTATTACCCGTTACCGGCAGTTTTTCCCCGGACGATTACAGTTCCTCATACAGTCATCAAAATGAATCCGCACATCCGGGATATTACCGGGTTTTCCTTGAACGCTACGGAATCAATGCCGAACTGACTTCAACGCTGCGTTGCGCTTATCATAAATATACATTCGAAAAAGGAAAAGAAAAACGGTTGATGCTCGATCTTTCCATTTCCAATGAAAGGGTCAGGGATTGGAATATCGAACGGCAAAGCGAATCCGTCTTTACCGGCTATCAGCAAACCGGAGAAAAAATGTATTTTTATGCGGTAACCAATTATGGCATACAAAATATCGAATTGTTGAAATCGCCGACCAATGAACGTAAAGAAATTGCCATCGTTCATTTTATCAACAGTACCGGAAACCTCCCGCTGGAACTGAAAATGGGCTTTTCATTTGTGAGTGTTGAAAACGCCCGCATGAACCTGGAAAAAGAAATGTCCGAAAAAAGTTTCACCCAAATCAAAAACGAAGCGACGGCAACCTGGGAAGCGCTGTTGTCGAAAATCAGCGTATCGGGAGGAACCGAAAAGCAAAAAAAGTTGTTTTATTCCTGCCTCTACCGCGCTTTTCTCTGGCCCGCTTTACGGAGCGACGTAAACGGAGATTTTACGGATGCGGATAATAAGGTGGTAAATAAGGGATTCCGTTATTATACTCTCCCTTCGCTCTGGGACGACTACCGGAATAAGTTGATTCTATTGGGAATGTTGTCCCCAACCGTAGCCGCCGATGTCATCAGTTCCATGACCGACCGGGGAGAAAAAAAAGGATTCATGCCCACCTTTTTCCATGGAGACCATGCCTCCGTTTTTGTTACAGGTTCCTATCTGAGAGGATTGAGAGGATTTAATGTGGACAGCGCCTATGCGTTGATGTTGAAAAATGCAACCGTTCCGGGACCAAGCAGGCCCCACTTAGCCGAATACATGGAAAAAGGATATATTTCCGAACCGGATATTGAGCGCCCCGAACTGGAAACCGTAGCGAGTGCAGGTGTTACCAAAACGTTGGAATATGCTTACGACGATTATGCTGTTGCACTGTTAGCCAAAGCGTTGGGCGACACTGCGAACTATACAATGCTGATGAAACGGACGGACAATTTCAAAAACATGTTTGATCCCTCTACCGGTTTAATGAGAGGACGGTTGGAGAATGGCGACCGGATTACTCCTTTCGATCCGTATTTTCCATATTATGAATATATGTACAGGGAAGCGAACGCCTGGCAGTCTTCCTTTTTTGCGCCGCAAAATGTAAACGGATTGATAGGTCTCTATCCAAGTCCGGACGCATTCGAATCCAAGTTGGATTCCCTCTTTTCCATTCCGTGGAAAGGATATGAAGCCATGAATATATCAGGATTCATCGGGCAATATTGTCACGGAAACCAGCCCGACCATAATTTCCCCTACCTGTACTGTTTCATCGGAAAACAGGAGAAAACACAAATCCTGTTAGACAGTTGTATGAACCGTTTCTACGGGATGGGAAAAGAAGGATTGGCTTTCGCCGGAATGGACGATGCGGGGGAAATGTCTTCCTGGTATGTATTTAATGCCATGGGACTTTATACATTTTCGCCTGCCGACCCCAACTATATAGTTACTGTTCCGCTCTTTGATAAAATAGTCCTGTCATCTCCGGAAAGCCGGATTAACTGTACCATTATCAAAGAAAATACAGGTAAAAAAATTGTCGAAATAAAACTTGGAAATAAAATCATTGACGGTTATTTTATACCGCACGAAGAGCTGCAAAAAGGAAAAGAATTGGTGATTATTACAAATTAAACTTTATCAATGAAGGAGGTACAGTTCACTGATCCGAAAGATTATTAATTTCAGCCGATAAATGCAACCTATACCAATTTGACTTCTATTTCATTCCAAAATGAAGCTAAACGGACTGATTTTTTCAAACGATTTGAACAGTTTGTTAAGAATATTTCAAATGCCCCGGGTTATTTGAAACAGTGGAAAAGCGAAGCAAACGAAAGCAGTCCGCCCGTTTCCATACCGTTTCCCATCAGTACTTCTTTTGGAAGTGAAAAATTGCTTTTAAGCAGGTTGAAAAGTAATTTTCCGTATCTTTGCAAAAAAAAAAAACATGGAGGCTATTGATTGTAAAAAATGCAGTTCCGGCAAATTTGTCAAGAATGGAAAAGTACGCTATCAACAGCGTTATAAATGTAAAGAATGCGGTTATAATTTTGTCATTGGCGATAAAAGGGAAAAACTTTCGCCGGCGGCACGGGCGCTTGCCGTTTTGCTTTATAGAGGTAAAGCCAGTTACGGTTTTATTGCTAAACTGTTCAAAATCAGTCCGGTTTCCGTCATGAAACTGATAAGGCACGAAATGGGAAACATACCCGAATCCGAAACGGAGAGTTCCATAAAGGAGGCTTCCTTTGACGAGATATGCCGTTTTATCGGGCAAAAGAAAATAGACTACGGGACTGACGGGCAGTGGAGCGCCGTAGAAATCGGACAATCGGACGGCGTGCTGGGGCTCGTTCTGTTGAGACATCCCGGTACCGCTGCCAAAAGTAACCGCCGGAAAAACAGGCAGTAAAACACTTGCCGTATCACGCCTGCAAGGGTCGAATCCCGATTCCGGGCAGGTCAGAAAGCGTTAATTTTCCGTTTACGACTTTTGTACCTTCAAATACATCATTGCTGATTAACAGATTGCCGTCCAGATCCGCAAAATCCACGGCGGGCGACAGTTGCGAAGCCGCCGACACGGCGCACGACGTTTCGGTCATGCAGCCGACCATCACATCCATGCCGGCGGCACGCGCGACCGTCAGGATTTTCCACGCCTCGCGCATGCCCGTGCACTTCATCAGTTTGATATTCACGCCCGTATAAGCGCCTTTCAACCGCAAGACGTCATACAGCCGCTGAAACGATTCGTCGGCATAGACCGGCAAAGGACTGCGCTCCGTAACCCACGCATTGCCTTCCAAATCGTGCTTCGACATCGGCTGTTCCACCATCACGGCGCCTTTTTCCTTCAACCAGAAAATCATGTCCAGCGCCTCGTGCCTGTCTTTCCAGCCCTGATTCGCGTCAATCGAAAGTGGTTTGTCCGTTACCGAGCGGATGGCTTCGATGATTTCCCGGTCATGGTCGCTGCCGAGTTTCACTTTCAGAATGTTGAAACGCACCTCGTCTTCGCGCGTTTTTTGTTTCACAACATCCACCGTATCAATGCCTATCGTAAATGTCGTGGAAGGCGCTTTTGTCTTGTCCAACCCCCCGATTTTGTGCCAGGGTTGCCCCATCAGTTTCCCGACGAGGTCGTGCAGCGCAATATCCACGGAGGCTTTTGCCGCCGTGTTGTTTTCCGTAATCTTGTCAATATAGGTCAGAATATCCTCCAAATCAAAGGGATTGGCAAACTGCGACAAATCTACTTTTTTCAAAAACTCCGTTACGGAGGCTTGCGTTTCGCCGAGATAGGGCGGGAGAGATGCTTCGCCGTAGCCGGTAACTCCCTCATATTCAATCTGTGTAAGTACAGCCTGCGTTGTCGTGCGCGAAGAATTGGAAATCGTGAAAACGTGCCTCAGTTGCAGGTCGTACGGCTTGAAAGTCAGTTTCATTTTGCCCGTACTTCCCGTTAATTTATTTAGATTGAATGCTTTAACTGCACCGGAAGAAGTCAATCCTGCCGCTGCGCTGAGCGTTGCCGCCGTCTTGATAAAATTGCGTCTGTTTTGCATAAGATTTTATGGAATTGGTAAATTTGTTAACAAACTCTAACAGAGTTAAAAACCCTATTTAGAGTTTCACGCCCCATGTAATACCCGAATCCTGCAATCCGTCAGGATTGCATCGCTCGGTAGAAAAGGTTATCCACCCACAGGATGCATTCCGTACGGAATGCATCCAACAACTGGAAATATTTTCTACCGAGCGATGCATCCCTGACGGGATGCAAACGATAACAGATATATTTTTGAGCATACATTAATTAATAATTAATATTCGTCTCCAACTCTAACAGGGTTCAAAACCCTGTTAGAGTTCAGACCCCTGTTAGAGTTTATTCCGATTTCACAACTGATAAAAAATTTCGCGGTCGGAGAAATGAAAATGCGCTTCGCGGTCAGCGCTGGCGTCGCTGTCCGCTCCGTGAACCGCGTTTCTGGTCATGGATTCGGCATATTTTTTTCGGATGGTACCTTCTTCCGCCTTTTCGGGATTCGTGGCGCCGATGAGTTTGCGATATTCCTCGACCGCGTTTTCCTTTTTCAAAACAGCCGCCACAATAGGTCCCGACGTCATAAACGCGATCAAATCGTCGTAAAAACCCTTGCCTTTATGTTCCGCGTAAAAACGCTCCGCGTCTTCGACGGTCAGTTGCGTAAGTTTCAAAGCGACTATCGAAAAGCCTGCGGAGGTGATGTCGCTGATAATGTTGCCGATATACCCGTTCGCTACGGCGTCGGGCTTAATCATCGTGAGTGTAATGTTTGTTGCCATAATATCATATAATTATTTGTTTGTTAATATTTTATCCAATGTTGTTATACCTTCCGTACCGACTGCGCCGATGATTCGCCGCGCCTGCACAAATTCGCGGGCGTTGACTTCGTCGTAGTTGTCTTTTGTCGGATCCAGACTGGCAATTCTGGCGAATCCCGATTCGTGAATAAACTGATTGTCACCAATATAAATAGCCACGTGACGGATGCGATCCTTTTGTCCGTTTTCGCCTTTTTTACCGAAAAACATCAGGTCGCCCTTGCGAAGATTTTCGTAACCGCCTGAAATATCAACGGAAATCCCCGTATTGACCTGCTGCGAAGCGTCCCGCAACAGGACAATTCCGTTCATCAGAAAAACCGTTTTTGTGAATCCGCTGCAATCCATCATTTTCGTGGAAGTGCCGCCCCATGTATAAGGTATTCCTTTGAGTAACAGCGCTTTTTCCAGAATGCTTTCTTCCGTCAGTTCCGTTTCCGCGAACCATTCCCGAAACGGTTTTGCCTCGCTTTTCCGAACGTATGCCGTATCTCCGCCGGGGTAAGCCGCCCGGTAGAACTCGCCCTGTTCGCCGAGATATTTCAGCAGATTTCCGAAAACAAGGTCAGACACGGTTTGAGACTGATTGTCAGGTTTTTCGTAGGAAAATCCGTAAAGATCCGTAAAGATGATTTTTTCGGATCCAAGCCATTAATTCAGAGCCGATTGGCTCGTTCTCGTAAAAGAAGAGGCGGTCGTCCAGCCGAGATAGCCTTCCGGAGTCCGGATGCGCCACCATTTATTTTGCTGCAACAGTTCTACGGGCATTCCCAGCAGCACTTGCGTCGCCATTTCGGCAGCATAACTGTTGTCCGTCCGCACATCGGCAACCGACACGTTCGCCACTGCGTAAATTTCATCTTCCAACGCAGGATCGGGCAGAACGATCACACTGTCAATCGCTTGCGGAAACGATTGCAATAACTCGTCCCTTGCCTCCGCTACGGTGGTAGATCCTTTCAATATCAATTTTTCGCCGGATTCAATCGCTTGAATATCAAAAATATCATCGCGCCGGTCGGGTACGTATTTTTGCTGTATTTGCCTGATAACATTTTCATATTCAGACTTTTTCGGAGAACAGGAAAAGGCTGTCAACAG
>JAITMT010000239.1 GCA_031277235.1 Tannerella sp. | reverse complement strand
GCCGATTTCCCGATAACCGTATTGACCGCGCAGGATTCCCATTATGATGATCAACAGCATCGCAACGCTGCCATACCGCTGACCCTGCATACGCCGGAAATCTTTTACTTCCTGTAAACATTCTATTAAACTCATAGCCATTTTTTTTGCAAAGATAATAATTTTAAAGAACTTTTTAGAACTTAACAGCCCTGCCTACCACAAGGGAGGGGAACAGGAAGAGAGGGGAGAGTTCCCCTCCTTTGGAGGGGTTAGGGGAGGCTTTCTCCCGTTCTCCCGTTTATCCGTTCACCCGTTTATCCGTTCACCCGTTTCCCCCGAATATCCGCAGGTAACGCTTCGCTCACCTGCGGTTATGAAAATATGGCTTTTCAAATCTCGGTGCCTTCGGCGGCATGGATTGCAAATTCCTGCCGTCGGGTTATTTTTCAAAACCATTTCCAACAAAAATTGCATTTCTCGAAAATTCTCTCTAATTTTGCGCTTGAATGATAAAAACAGGAGGCGGCGATTGATTCCGTATTTATCGTTATGGCGTTGATTATTAAATTTTAAATTATATTTCTGATGAAAAAATTATTGTTCTTATCGTTTGTATTATTTGCGGTGGCGTCGTACGGTCAAAAACTTGCCGCCGGATGGGACGAACTCACCGCTCCCGATTTCGTTACGGCTGTGAAACAGTCCGAAGGCGTGTGCATCATTCCCATGGGAGTGATTGAAAAACACGGTCCTCACCTGCCGTTGGGCACCGACGTTTTCACGGCTCGCGAACTTTCCCGCCGGGCTGCCGAAAAGGAATACTGCCTCATTTTCCCGTTTTACTTTGCCGGACAGATTTATGAAGCAAGACAGCAACCGGGAACCATTGCATACAGTAACGAGTTGCTATACAGGCTGCTCGAAGAAACTTGCCGGGAGATTTCCCGAAACGGCATCAAAAAAATCATCCTGGTGAACGGACACGGCGGAAACGGATTTTTCCTGCAATATTTTTGCCAGTCGCAATTGGCTAACCCCAAGGATTATGCCATCTATCTGTTCCAGCCATCCGTTGACGCCGAAACGCAGGCAAAAATAACAGACATGCGGAAAAGCACGACGGGCGGACATGCCGACGAGATGGAATCGAGTACGATGATGGTTGTCAGACCCGACCTCGTGAAACCCGAACGCGCAACCGACCAGTCGGGCGAAGATCTTAACCGCCTGCAACTGAACAATGTATATACCGGAATCTGGTGGTATGCAAAATATCCCAACCATTACGCCGGCGACGCCAAAGACGCCAACGCCGCACTGGGAGAAGTCAGCGTGAAACAGCGGGTGGCGCAATTAGCCGAAGTGATTAGGGCGGTAAAGGACGACACGACCGTTTTGCGCTTGCAGAACGAATTTTTCAAGGAAAGTTCGTCGCCGCTCGACACGACGGTCAAGTAATTCGGTGAAAAATTTGTTTTTTCTCAAAAAAAACCATACTTTTGTCCGAAAATTTAGTACTTATGGCAGCAGATATTAATCAAATTATTAAGGATGCGGAGGCTAAGATGACTTCGACCATCCATTATTTAGACGATGAACTGGCGCGTATCCGTGCCGGAAAGGCTAATCCGCGTATTTTGGACAATGTCAAAGTCCCCTATTACGGCTCCTTGACGCCGCTGTCGGGCGTGGCTTCGATCAATACGCCCGACGCCAAGACATTGCTAATCACGCCTTACGAGAAAAATCTGATTAAGGATATTGAAAAGGCAATCCTTATTTCGGATGTAGGGATAACGCCCGAAAACAACGGCGAAGTCATACGGCTGGGCATTCCGCCGCTGACGGAAGAACGCCGCCGCAATCTGGCAAAGCAGGCGAAACAGGAAGCCGAAGGCTCGAAAATCAGTATCCGCAACACGAGGCGCGACGTGATTGATGCTATGAAAAAGGCTGTAAAAGAGGGTGTTCCCGAAGACGTCGAGAAAGATGCGGAAGAAAAAATCCAGAAAATTCACGACCGGTTTATCAAACAGATAGACGAACTCTACGCCGCCAAGGAAAAAGAGATTATGACGGTGTGATGGCGCGCGGTCTGGTAGTTAAAAACACGGGCAGCTGGTGTTCGGTTCATACGGACGACAACCGTTTCGTGGAATGCAAGGTGAAAGGCTCCTTTCGACTGAAAGGCATCAAAAGTACCAGTCCGGTGGTCATCGGCGACCGGGTCGAAATTGAGGAAAATGCCGAGGGAACGGCGTTTATCACAGCGATTGACGACCGGCGCAATTACATGATTCGCCGCGCGTCGAACCTGTCGAAACAGTCGCATATCCTTGCCGCCAATTTAGACCTTGCCATGCTCATCGCGACCGTCAATTATCCCCTGACGACGACGGTTTTCATAGACCGTTTTCTCGCGACCGCCCGCGCGTACCGCATTCCCGTGCATATCGTTTTCAATAAAACCGACCGATACGACGATGACGAACTCGAATATCTGGAAGCGCTGATTACACTCTATGAATCAATCGGTTATGCTTGCAGTAAAGTGTGTGCCGCTACCGGTCAGGGCATTGAAGGACTGAAAGAGATATTGAAAGACAAAATAACGCTTTTTTCGGGACATTCGGGTGTTGGTAAATCAACGATTATCAATTGTTTACTACCCGACGTAAACCTGAAAACCGGAAAGATTTCCGAATACCACAAAAAAGGAATGCACACGACCACTTTTTCCGAAATGATACCTTTGCCTTTTGGCGGATATATCATTGATACTCCGGGAATTAAAGGTTTCGGAACGATAGAAATGCAGGGAGCGGAAGTATCGCATTATTTTCCCGAAATATTCAAATACTCAGCCGATTGCCGGTTTAAAAATTGCACGCATACCAACGAACCCGGCTGTGCCGTTCGCAAAGCCGTCGAGGAACACTACATCAGCGAATCGCGCTACAAAAGTTACCTCAACATCCTGGAAGACAGGGAAGAAGGCAAATACAGGGGAGCGTATTGAAATTTTTTAACATCATCAAAAATGAAAGATATGAATCGGATTGAACCGGATAACACGGCGGTAAGAACTGCCTTGTGGCGGGCTTTACACGTTCAGGCAGACGCCAAGCCTTCCATCATTGAAGATGAGGTCGGTTTGCAATTAATCGCCCCGCCCGACGGCTGGAAAGAGCGTCCGGACATGAAATTTACAAAACGGATCCGTGCTTCCATCATTGCCCGCACCCGCTTTATCGAAGATTTAATCATGGAGAAAAGCAGGCAGGGAATTGAACAGTACGTCATTTTGGGCGCAGGACTCGACACATTTGCCCAACGTCATCCGGACATGGCGTCGAAACTTCAGATTTATGAGATTGACCGTGCCGGCACGCTGGTCTGGAAACGCCGGCGACTGGTAGAACTTGGCTTTGGCATACCCGGCAATTTACATTTGACGCCTGTTGATTTTGAACATGAATCGTGGTTTCAACAGTTGCTTCGTGCGGGATTTGACGCCGAAAAGCCCGCCGTCGTCGTCTGTACGGGAGTTACGCTGTATTTGACGAAAGAAGCGATTGTTTCCACGCTGCAACAACTGGCGGAATTTGCATCGGGCTCAACCTTTGCCGTTACATTCAACTTGCCGGTTGAACTGATTAACGATGAGGATAAACCCTTGATAGAGATGTCTATAAAAGGTGCGCGGGAATCGGGAACGCCGATGATCAGTTTTTTGTCGCCCGAAGAAATATTGACTTTAGCCCGCAATGCGAAGTTGAAAAATGCCGGAATTATTTCGACCCGGGATATGGAACAACGCTATTTCGCAGGCAGAACCGACCATCTCTTGCCTGCAGAAGGGGAAGTGTTTTTGCTGGCGGCAATTTGAGGATAAATCTCTTGACAGACCTCAAAAAAAACCGGGAAAGCAGGCAATCACGGCTTGCTTCCCGGACAACAAACAAAATTACTAAAAAGCGATTTTTACCTTACTGTTAATGAATTATCATAACCTGCCTTCATTACGTTTCCCGTTGATTCGGAACGGATTCCTTTCGTGAAGACGCCCGAATCGGAGCGTTCGACGATCTTGAATCCGTAGCCATACTCCAGCCACGTCAGTTTTACCGGTTTGGAATTCACGTCTGACGGCAGCAAGTCCGATAACTTGAACGAACAGCGTCCCCAGCCCCTCACGTACTCGCCTCCGTATTTGGGATTTTCATCGTAGGCATTCTGATAAAGAGACAGATATAGGGTGTCAGCCGATGCCCTTGTGTCGTCATATACAAGGTTTATCAGATGCTTTTCGCCGGAAAACCGGTCGAAATAGATTTCAAAATCTATATTGATGTAATCTCCTCCAAACCAGGCATATATACTCGTATACGGGTCATTTCCGATGCTGTCGCGACGGGAACTTTCATCTTCCAGAATAAACGATTCCCTGACTAACGGCTTGGACAGCAGGTTATAAAAGCCTTTAACCGCTACTTCATATACATTCCTGTTGCTTTCCTTATCCGAAAGAATCTCGAAGTTAGCAAGCACCCGCTTGCCGTCCTCAATCTCCTGAAAACTGTTTGACTTCGTAACTACCAGCGTATTGCCCTTGTCGGTCAAAATCTCATAGTTACTGTTGGAAACCCAATTTTGTATCACTCCGTAAGATACATAAACTTCATCGCTTTCTTCCAGACAGGATGAAAGCATAAACATCATTACAAAACTAAAACTTAAATTCAAAAAAATCCTTTTCATATTTATATCATTTAAAAACTTCTATCCCTATAGACACAAAAAACAGACAAAACGTTGCACCTGCGCAAATTTTTTTTTTATTTTTTTTGTGATGAGGATTTGAGAAGATTTGAGAAGATTTGAGGATTCGAAAAAAAAACCTAATTTCACAAACTGAAAAAACCTCAGCAAGCAAGAGGTACAATATAAAATAAACCTCATTATTATCTGTACATCAAAAACCAACGGAATGAGGTAATGAGGTAATGAAGAGATAACACATATCTCTGCTACTGAGGTTGTTTTGTTATTAAAATTAGGTGGAAATGAGGTTTGTGCAGGCTTGAAAAGCCCGATTTTCATAACCGCAGGCGAGCGTAGCGTTGCCTGCGGACACCCGGGGGGTAAACCAGGGAGGGGGAAAGAAGGCAAAGGCAAAGGCAAAGGCGGAGGGGAATCCATCCGGCGTAATTCCCCTCCTCGGAGGGGTGCCCGAAGGACGGGGTGGTGAATTTGGGGTAAACGGGAGAACGGATGAACGGGAGAACGGGAAAAAGCCTCCCCTAACCCCTCCAAAGGAGGGGAACTCTCCCCTCTCTTCCTGTTCCCCTCCCTTGTGGGGAGCAGGGCTGTTAAGTTCTGTGAAAGTATTGTTCTTTTGCTCCTTTGGGAGCAATATATTGGTAGAAAAGAGGTTGAATCAATCCCCGGCGTGCCATAGGTACGCGATTTTCACCCGGATTGTTCATATCGCGTACCTA